>NZ_JAUBRH010000032.1:0-74320 GCF_036701775.1 Microcoleus sp. N9_A2
CAACTGTCAACTGTCAACTGTCAACTGTCAACTGTCAACTGTCAACTGTCAACTGTCAACTGTCAACTGTCAACTGAAGATTGCTTGTCAGGAGAGAAACCCAAGGATTTTCTTAACAAAATCATGCCTTTTTCAACGCTTAAAGCTGTGCGAACTCCTGTCAGGGAAAGCCCCAACTCAACGAGCGTAATAGCAACCGCTGGCTGCATCCCGACCACAACTGTTTCCGCATCTAAAATTCGCGACATACTAGCGATATTGTTGATAATGCGACCGATAAAAGAATCAACAATTTCGAGGGAAGAAATTTCAATTAACACACCTTTAACACCTGTTTTGACGATGCGGTTTGTCAGGTCATCTTGCAGGGTCATTGCTAAGCGATCGTGCATATCTACTTGAATTGTTACTAGCAAAAATTCTCCCATTTGAAGGATCGGTATTCGTTCCACAAATTCACCTACTTGCTAACATTTACTTGAGTTATCATGTCAGAGCGCAATATTTTTATGTTTCCTCTTTAATATTTTTTATAGTTAAACCTTGGCGCTGCAACGCGACTTTAAAAGCATCCGCTAAAGTAGCTTTTGTGAGAATATCCTGCAAGTCTACTCCCAAGTGAACTATGGTTTGAGCTATTTGCGGGCGAATGCCACTGATGATGCACTCAGTACCCATTAAACGGGCGGCTGCGACAGTTTTTAATAAATGTTGAGCAACTAAAGTGTCCACAGTCGGCACGCCTGTAATGTCTAAAATCGCAAATTCTGAGCCAGTTTCCATGATTTCCTGCAACAGAGTTTCCATGACTATTTGAGTGCGGGCACTGTCGAGAGTCCCGATCATGGGTAAAGCGAGAATGCCTTGCCAAAGTTTGACTACGGGTGTTGACAATTCGAGCATTTCTTGCTGCTGGCGTTCGATGACTTCTTCGCGAGCTTTGAGAAAGATTTCTGTCACCCAAAGGCCAAGCTGGTCTAATAAACTGGTGGAAAGCCAAAGTTGTTCGACAAGTGCGTCGCGGTTTTCTGTCAGTTCATGACATAGCCGATCGAACAATGGCTTTTTGAAGCATAAAATGAAACTCGCTATCTCTGAGGGAGTAAAGCCTCTCTGAACGCGCGATCGCGAAACTTCCGCTAGTAGCAGCCGCATATTTTCCCATTCGGGTGTCTGGATGTCGCTAAAGTTACCGTGCCCCACTGCAATGTGGAGCAATTGCAGAAACTCTTGACACTCGGAGCGCAATTCTTTGGCTCTCATCAAGTCGTCCCGCCGCAGCCCGGTATTTTGCAGTTCTTTGAGCCAGTCTGCTAGTAACTCTGCTTTGTGTCTTTGTAGGATTTCCGCGATCGTGTTATTGCTTGTGAGTTCCATTAAAATTATCTCCTGCTTAGCAATTGGGATGAAATTGTACGAGCGATTCCCTACGGGATAGCTTCGCCGCGCGTACCAAGCGTGTTTTTTGATGGGGCAACTTCTGAGTTTAGCTCACTGTTTGCTGTTTGCGATCAAGGGTTAAGTACCTAATTGTAAAATGCGTTTGACGATCGCACTGGTAGAACTCGGAACTTCTATTTCGATCAAGGAAATCTTGCCACCTCCGGCGATAACGGCCGGTGCTTCCGGCAGAGTTTCGACTTGATAGTCGCCTCCTTTAACGTATATATCAGGCTTCAGGATATTTATCAGTTTAGTTGCTGTAATCTCGGAAAAAATTACTACGGCGTCTACTGGTTTGAGGGCGGCTAGCACTTCGGCTCGCTGATTTTCCGGTACGATCGGGCGGGGCGGCAATCCTGGCTGCTGCGGTTTGATAGCTTGCACGCTGGCGTCGCTATTCAAGCCCACCACGAGCGATCGCCCCAAAGCTTTTGCAGCCTGCAAATAGCGAACGTGGCCCGCGTGCAGGATATCGAAGCAGCCGTTAGTAAACACGATCGGACGCCAATTGTCCGGATCGGATGCGATCGATCTTTCAAGTTCTCTCAAAGTGTAAACATCAGAAATCATTGCAGTCATTACCACCCAATTTAAACAGCGCTCAAAATTATCCTACCAAAGAATGTGATGGTTTGCACTTTCGATATTAAAAAATAAATCAGTCAATCTCCCACTAATTAATAGTTGTTTTTGAGCAAATATTAATTAGTAAATGCTAACTTTTAAGCCAGAATGGATAAGTAAAAATTACCGACGGGGAAGCAGACATGGAAAACATAATCCCTCCGTCAAAAACAGCTACTCCTCTATGGGTGACAGCAGTATCCTGCTGTTGGTAACCGGAGGTTAAAAAGGTTGGTAAACAATTATTTATTCCCGCCCTCTCTTATATCAATTACTATAAGACAAGGGATTTAGTTCCACCGCCTCGGGCAGGCGATCGGGTAGTGAGAGCCCTAGGGGGTGAAACCCAACGAAACGCGCTCCTGTGTCTATTATTTCTGACACCGCCGCGCGAGCGAAAGCTAGTTAAAAGCTGGAACCTAAGCGTGCAGAGCTCATCTTTACGCTGGATTCGTCAGACTATAGAAGAAGCCAGCAGTTGCTTGCTGCAGTTTCTAGGCGCTATCTTGACCAAGCTTTACAGCCAACCCAGAAGCGCACAGCCTCCTGTGTCCAACTCTATATAGCTGTGCAGAAACTCGACCTTTTGGCTCGCAACCGCAGCCTGTGAAAACCCAGAGGAAAGTCGAGTTCGGTACCCGAAACAGCTATTTTGGTGGAAAATAGCTTAACTCGTTCAACAAAATCCACTCAACTACCCCCTTAAATCTAACGGTGTAGAATTATCTAACACGAATTATGAAAGCAAGTAATAGCCGTCAATTTTCTTCAGTAGCTGCTCGAACTCTCAAAGTAGTCGGGATTATCTTGATTCTCTCTGCTTTGCTTGACTGCATTGTTCTGTCGCTGCCGGGAGAAACTTCAGACCTTCTCAATCGAGGCTGGCAGTTGACTGCAACAACTCAGATAGTTGACAAGGGCATTATTCCTTTGATCGGTATCGCCCTCCTGATGACTGGCTTTTGGGTTGACAGTAGCAGTGGAGTCTCTATTGAGCGACGCAAGGTTTGGCTGGACTTGCGATTCTGGGCACTGTTGATTTCCAGCTTGTTAGGTTTAGTTTACCTATCTCTGGTTCCCGTTCACCTCAACAATACTCGTTTGGAACTCAAGGATGCTCTGGCTCAAGTCGATCAAGAAGCGGGACAAGCGGAAGGTCAACTTGAGGCACAACTTAAAAGCCCTCAATTTAAAACTCAGGTAGAACAGCTCAAAAGCCAGCGTCGCACCCAGATAGGGGCGCTGCTGGAAGACGAGGGGAAGCTGCAACAAGCACTCAAGAGTCCAGAGGTTCCCAAGGAATTGAAAGCTGTGCTTCAGGAGTCGAAAAATGACCCTAAAGCCCTTGACAAGTTCCTGGAACAGCAAGCTCAAGAACTTCCTACTCAAGCTCGCAACGAGATTCGCACCCGCAAGCAACAAAAAGAGAAAGAGTTAAGAACTCGATCGAGAAATTCGAGTTTGCAGACGGGAATCACCAGTTTGCTGCTAGCGATAGGCTACATTACTGTTGGTTGGACGGGATTGAGAAGTATGGGAATTCTGCGGTTCGGCCGCCGCAAAAATTGACCGGCGCTGGCAGGGATCGCGCCGGTCGAGACATCCCTGAGAAATAGTTTGTTTACCCAATAGTTTGCCCTTACTGAAAGCTGGGAATGTTCTCAATTTATATTCTGACTTACAACGAAGAGATTGATATCGCCGCTTGCATTGAATCGGCACTGCTTTGTGACGATATCATTGTAGTTGATTCTTTCAGCACCGATCGCACCCTTGAGATTGTTCAGAACTATGCCGTGCAAACAGTGCAGCACCGCTTTGAAACTCACGGACGCCAGCGGACTTGGATGCTCCAAGAAGTCCCGTGCAAGTACGAATGGGTTTACATCCTCGAAGCTGACGAGCGGATGACGCCTGCACTGTTTGCTGAATGCTTAAAGGCGATCGAAAGTCAAGAATATATCGGCTATTACGTAGCTGAAAAAGTAATATTTATGGAGCGCTGGATTCGCCGCAGCACTCAATATCCCCGTTATCAAATGCGTCTCTTTCGCAAAGACCGAGTGTGGTTTTCTGACTACGGTCACACTGAACGGGAAGTCTGCAACGGGCCTACTCACTTTTTGAAGGAAACTTACCCTCACTATACTTGCAGCAAAGGTCTTTCCCGCTGGATTGAAAAGCACAACCGCTACTCCACTGACGAGGCGGCTGAAACTCTCCGTCAATTAGAAGCAGGTCAAGTAAATTGGTGGGATTTATTGTTTGGCGCGTCGGAGGTGGAAAGGCGTCGCGCTTTGAAAGATTTTTCTTTGCGCTTGCCTTTGCGGCCTGTGGTGCGCTTTTTCTATATGTATATTTTACTGGGCGGATTTCTTGACGGCCAAGCGGGATTGGCTTGGTGCACGCTGCAAGCTTTTTATGAATATCTAATTTTGCTGAAAGTTTGGGAAATGAAGCATATGCCACTGCCAACTTTAGACGCCGTGGAGGAACCGTCTATTTCGGAAGTAGTAAATGTTGAACCGTCTAAAGTTTCTTATAATCTTGGCGCTTCCGATACTCGGAATTAAAAATTGGGCATTAAAAATTGGCATTGGTAATTAATACAAGTTAAAAAAGAACATGATTTACGCACTTCACTGGATGACAACCCCGTCAAAACATAGATATAATCAAGAACATAGCCCTGATACACATCTGAAAAAATGGTAGTTTATTGCGCCTAATTATCATTAATTGGGCTTGGCACAAATGGAGGATGATTCTTGTGGGGAGTAGGGGTTAAGCGTCCCGCCTGCTGTGAAAATACACGCCTTCGGGCTCATGGGCCCACCCACAAAAAACATCAAAATCATCCCGCTATTATGCCACGTTCCGCCCTCAGTAGGTCTTTTGACGGGTTTGTCACCCCGCCCAGATATTCACCACAACAACAAAAAAAAAAAAAACCGATTTCTTGGAGAAACCGGGTTTCTGAATACCCTAAAATTTTTAGGTTTAATCAAGTTTTGATTCTTCTTAGGATCGCAAATTAAATAATTTACACTCTTGAAAGTGGGATGGGCGGGACGCCCATCCCACAAGAACTATCAAATTGTAAGTTATTTAATTCTCATTCCTTAACTCAAAACTCTCACGACTCATATCAAATCCGTTAGCATCGGAATAGTAAATTCGAGTTGACGGTTGACGGTTCACTGTCAACCGTCAACCGTCAACCGTCAACATCATTCCGGTGTAACCGGAAATGAGATCACAACTTAAAACTGTTGAGATTTGGCTGTTGTTTTTGCCCGATCGAGCTTTAAAATCAACACCCCCAAAGGTGGCAAACACAAGTCGATCGAATAAGCACTGTTGTGGAACCACCACTCCTCAGTCCACTTGCCCCCCAAATTCCCCATATTGCTGCCGCCGTATTCCCGCGCGTCGCTGTTAAACAACTCCGTATAGAAACCTGGTTCCGGCACTCCTACACGATAGTGAGAGTGTGGCTGGGGCGTAAAATTGCACACCGTCACCACAAACTCGTCGCCATCCTTCTCTCGGCGCACAAATGCCACGACACTGTGTCGGTTGTCGCTGCAATCAATCCAATCAAACCCATCCTCAGCAAAATCTTGACTGTAAAGTGCCGTTTCGCTGCGGTATAAATTGTTCAAATCTTTAAAAAACAGCTTCAACTTTTGGTGCGGCTCGAATTCCAGCAACTGCCACTGCAAATCTCCCCAAACGTTCCACTCGTGCCACTGACCAAACTCCATCCCCATAAAGATCGTTTTCTTTCCGGGATGAGTAAACATAAAAGTAAACAAACACCGCACGTTTGCAAACTTTTGCCATTCGTCCCCTGGCATTTTCCCGATGATGTGAGCTTTGCCGTGAACTACCTCATCGTGGGACAAAGCCAGCATGAAATTCTCGCTGTGGTTGTACCACATACTGAAAGTTATGTTGTTCTGGTGGAACTGGCGGAACCACGGGTCCATGTGGTAATAGTCGAGCATATCGTGCATCCAACCCATGTTCCACTTCAGGTTGAAGCCTAAACCCCCTACATAGGTCGGCCAAGATACCATCGGCCAAGAGGTAGATTCTTCGGCGATCGACAACGCACCTGGGAAATAGCTAAAAATGACGTGATTCGCCTGTCGCAGAAAATCTGCCGCCTCGATATTTTCCCGACCCCCGTACTGGTTGGTCAGCCATTCTCCGGGTTCGCGGCAGTAATCCAAATAAAGCATCGAGGCTACGGCATCTACGCGAATCCCGTCGATGTGGTACTTGTCAAACCAGAACAGAGCGTTTGATACTAGGAAATTCCGCACTTCGTTGCGCCCGTAGTTAAATACTAGGGTTCCCCACTCTTTGTGCTCGCCCTTGCGGGGATCGGCGTGTTCGTACAAGTGAGTTCCGTCAAAGAAAGCCAAACCGTGGCCGTCTTTGGGGAAATGTCCCGGTACCCAGTCCACGAGTACGCCAATGCCGTTGGCGTGGCACTGGTCAACAAAATACATGAAATCTTCGGGTGTGCCGTAGCGGGAAGTTGGGGCAAAATAGCCGGTGACTTGATAGCCCCAGGAACCGTCGAAGGGATGTTCGGCGATGGGCAGCATTTCGATGTGGGTGAATCCCAAATCTTTGACGTAGGGTATCAGCCGATCGGCTAATTCCCGGTAAGTCAGAAAGCGCGCCCCGGGATTCAGTTCCGAAACCTGCACAGCGGGTTCTATTTCCCCATTTGGTAGCACGGCGGGTTCGTCAGTAGCTGCGTGCAGCCAAGAACCGATGTGGCATTCGTAAACCGAAACCGGCTGCGTCAGTTGGTCTGTGTGCCGCCGCTTTTCGATCCAAGCGGTGTCGTGCCAAGTGTAGGTGTCTAAGTCGGTGACAATTGATGCTGTTTTAGGCCGCACTTCTTGCTGGAAACCGTAAGGATCGGACTTTTCGTAGGGATGTCCGTCTTGGTTTTTCACTTCGTATTTGTAGGAAGTTCCCACGGATAGTCCCGGAATAAATAATTCCCAGATGCCGTTTTGCGATTTCCGCATTTGATGTTTGCGGCCGTCCCAATAGTTGAAATCTCCTAAAACAGAGACATTGCGAGCATTCGGAGCCCAAACGGCAAAATATACTCCTGTGATGCCGCCTACTTCGGTGAGGTGCGCCCCGAGTTTTTCATAAATGCGGTGGTGGTTGCCTTCTGAGAATAGGTGCTGGTCGAATTCTGTAAGTTTGGGCGATCGAAAGGCGTAGGGATCGTAGATGAAGCGCTCGTGTTCCCCTTCTTTGACCCGCAATTGATAGTTTGCTAGTTCTGGGGTGTCGATCGTACATTCAAAAAAGTGAGGGTGATGCTCTGATTTCATCGGGTATTCGGCCCGGGCCTCCGGCAAAACTACGGATACCGCATCCGCATTCGGCAGATAAGCTCGGACGACCCAGACTTTTTTGCCATTTTCTTCGATCGCGTGAGGGCCTAGCACTTCAAATGGATCGTGGTGCTGATTCCAAACAATACGGTCAATCTGTTCAAAGGGGACGGTCGCGGGCATAAAACTACTTACCTCAATCTTTTAACTAAATGGCTTTCAAAACCTAGAGCGGCGCTGCACTTTACATTTCGATACATTTTTGATCGCTAATCCTACCACTGATTAGCATGATCTTGCCTGCTGCAGCTCCAGCGCGCGGCCTTGCACACACAGCAGGCTGTTGCCTTGCCGGCGGCCGAGCTGGGGGTTTACTGCTAACATCTAAGTATAGAAATATTAAAACAAATTAAAAAATTTATATTTTTTCCTAAATACCCTTGACTTTTTATTTAATATGTGATATGAGATTTTTTTCAACCTGTTGTCGATTTGCCACCGCAAGAGGGTCAACCCTGTAAGTGTTGGGCAGAAGTTAATAGTTTACCTGGAATTTTCAGGCAGGGACATCGCCCGATCGGTAGAATTTCACAGAAAAGCTCGGTAAGTGGGAAGCGAGCGAGACTTTAGTCCTGAGAGGGAAACGACCAGGCGATTTCAATCGCCTTGAATCCCCTTGCGGGGTAGAGGGGTATAGTTGCCCCTCCAGCGAGGATATGGTTGTCCTCAAGTAAACACCCATTACTGGGGTAAAGTTAGCTTCACCAATGTTATAAAGGCTTGAGTTTCAAAACGTGCAGGCCGGGAGTCAAATTTTCTAGTTGAAAGGGAATGCTCTTGTAACGCAGCGAATCAGGGGACTTTGCTGCGGTAACGGGACGTACTGAACTTTAGTAAAAGCAGCAGAGAATCACTAACACCCAACTTGAGACCTAGACCTATGAGATGAAAAAATGCGAGGAGCGAACCATTTTTCACCCCGAGGCTAGGCTCGTTGGGCACCGACTCGGACAGAGCCCTTGTTAGGGCTTTTTAGGAGTAGGGGCAGGGCTAGTAGTGGGAGTGGCCTTTGGAGATGGAGAAGAAGCAGCAGGAGGAGTAGTAGTAGTAGTGCCAGGTCCGCCCGGAGAAGGGCTGGTGGGGCTGGTGGTCTCACCTCCGCAGGCGCCGAGGGCTGCTGCCAAGCCCACTACCAAAGTCAAACGAATTAATCCCTTGTTCATAAAAACTCCTTAACATTGAAAACCCATCGCAAGGAAGGGAATAGTGTACTTGAGAAACAATGCTGGCACGAATAGCTCAACGATTCGCTCGTTGATTACAATACTGCATTTATTAATAAATTTCACATAGATTATCCCTAACCAGCAAAGATTTCTTTTTTTTTGCAAATCCTGAAGTCAAAGAGACCAGTGGTAGGATTGGTTGGTTGGCTTGTGAGGTATCCTTGGTAAGGATAACCGATCGAACGCAGATAGCCACCACTGGCGATCTCGGAGACCAAAAACTTTTAACCTCAATCAAGCTGAAGCTACCCCACTTTACGTATTGGTGAACTCTATGACCGCTGCTATCAGATCCCCCGATTCTCCCCGCTCCCGATCGACCCGCAAGCCCGCTGCTGGCGCTGCCAAAAGCAAAGTTACTTCTATTGCCCGAGCTAGGCGGGCGAAGACAGGCCCGGTATTGCCCAACTACTCACCAGCCGACGAACAGGCTCAGGCTCGGTCGTCCGCATCGGTGCTGAAAGTCCTGCCAACTCGCCAGCAGCAGCCAGTGTGGTTGCGATCGCTCCTGCAGGCACAGCGCGCCTCCTCAGTAGCAGCAGTTATGCTTTTGGGCGGCGCTCTGAGTCTTTACGGCTTGACAGTTTACGGCGAGCAGCGCTGGAGTCAGGATTATCAAACACTGGAAACTCTGCGCCTCCAAGAACAGCAGTTGAGTGCTGCTAGCGAAGTTTTGAAACACCAACTTGCTAAAGAAGCCCAAAATCCCGAAACCGGTTTGGCTCCGCAGAATCCTGGGGACACGATTTTCTTGCAGCCGGCCCCTGAAACTCGATCGCCCGTTGCGGCACCAAATTCTGAGCCCGCTTTCAAGAAGGGAGCCGGTGTGGAAACACCGCTGGGCTATTAAACCTGTGTCAAAGCGGAGAGCGCCCGAGGGCCTGAGTGTCCGAGGGCCTGAGAATTGGAGGCTCTAATTTCCTTTTAGACTTTTTTGCAAGTCGCGATCAATTTTCTGCTTCCCACCGCAAGTTACAGATTAAAAATAATTAAGACCACTTCTTCAAAAAACAGAATGCAACTGTAGATGTGATCCAAACCCTGATAGGGACTGCTCATTCCCAAGTGGTGAATTTTCTATTTTAAGATTTAAGTTATAAATTCTAAATTCTAAAACGCTCTAACTTGCTATTGAATTTTTAATGCCATGAGCTACGACCCCCGTTTTGACCGCTACAGATCGCCGAATTTCAAACGCACAAAACAGGCGGGCGATTCCCTACGAGATAGCTTCGCCGCGCGTACTGGGTGGGAAAAGCCAGCCAAACCTAGATCTTCCGGCAGTTTCGGCCGCTCGCCACAACAGACGGCTTCATCTTGGGGACGACCGGTGGAGCGTTTAAAGCGCAGCAAGTTCCGTTTGTGGGCCGTGTGGGCGGTGTTGATGCTGGGGGGGCTGGGGCTGGCTGTGAATTTGTTTTATTTGCAGGTGACACGAGCTCCGGCGCTACGTAAACAGGCCGAGCAGCAGCAAACTCTCAAAACGAAGCCGTTTGTACCGAGACGCCCGATAATTGACCGCGCAGGAAATGTTTTGGCGATCGACAGACAGGTGTACACGCTCTACGCTCACCCGAAGTTATTTAACCACTCGAAGGCGGAAATTGCTGCTAAGTTGGCTCCGATGCTGGCGATCGAACTGACTCCGGGCACTACGTCGGAAACTGAACTGATACGCAGGTTTAATCTTGCTGAAAGCGGTATTACAATTGCGGAGTCTCTACCTCAAGAGGTTGCCGATCGCGTCGCTGGGATGCAAATTAAAGAGAGTCTGGTGGATGGCTTGGAGTTGCTGCGACAGCAGCAGCGTTTTTACCCGCAGCAGGAGTTGGCGGCGGATATCCTCGGTTATGTGGACGGGGAACGGAAGGGACAAGCTGGGGTGGAATACAGCCAGCAGAATTTGTTGGAACGATCGATGCCGTCGATTCAGTTTAGCAGGTCGAGCAATGGGAATTGGGTTCCCGATCGGCTGACGGCGGGATTTGTGCAGCTTGATGACTTGAAATTGCAATTGACGATCGACACTCGCTTGCAGCGGGCTGCCCGAACTGCGCTTAAGGAAAAAATGAAGCAACACGATGCGAAGCGGGGCACGGTGATTGTAATGGATGCCCGTAACGGGGAATTGCTGTCAGTTGTAGCGGAACCTTCTTATGACCCGAATCAATATTTTAATTTCGATTTGTCGCGCTATAAAAATTGGGCTGTAACTGATGTTTATGAGCCTGGTTCGACTTTTAAAGCGATTAATGTGGCGATCGCCCTGGAAGCGGGTGCGGTGAAACCTAATACTGTGTTTAAGGACGAAGGTCGGATTTACATGGATGGCTGGACTATCCAAAATTCCGATTACAAAGTCGCAGGGGCGCGCGGCCCTTCGACTGTTACTGAGATTTTGAAACATTCTAGTAATGTGGGGATGGTGCACGTAATGAGAAGTATGAAAGCTTCTCTTTACTATCAAGCTTTAGAAAAACTCGGACTCGGACAAACTGCGGGAACAGATTTGCCTTTTGAAGTAACCAGTCAGCTTAAAAATCGAGAGCAATTTATTAACTCTCCGGTGGAAGTTGCTACTACGGCTTTTGGGCAAGGTTTTTCAATTACTCCGATGCAGTTGGTGCAGCTTAATGGAGCTTTGGCTAACGGTGGCAAGTTGGTGACTCCTCACGTTGTGCGGGGACTTTTTGATAGGGACGGTGAAGCTTATTGGAAGCTTCCGAGGCCGGTTCCCAAGCAGGTTTTTTCGCCGGAAACTACTAAACAGGTGTTAGAAATGATGGAAACTGTGGTTGATGGTGGTACGGGGAAAGCTGCACAAATTCCTGGGTATCGGATTGCTGGAAAAACGGGCACGGCTCAAAAAGCTAAGGCTGGTGGGGGTTATTCTGACAAGGCGATTATTACTAGCTTTGTGGGGATCATGCCTGTGGCGGCTCCTCGGTATGTGGTTTTGGCGGTGATTGATGAGCCGAAGGATGGTTCGGGGGGTACGGTGGCGGCGCCGATTGTGGAGTCGGTGATGGAGGCGCTGATTTCTATTGAGAAGATTGCGCCGAGTAAGAAGTAGTTGATTATATCTGAGATGTTGCGTCAGGAATTGACATTGAATATAACGATCGACAACAGGGCTATTGAGGACAGGGCAAGGCCGTTTCCCTACTCCAAAATGATTCGTAGCCCGATCGCATATCAGCATTGACAACAGGGCTATTGAGGACGCGGCAATGCCGTTTTCCTACCCCAAAATGATCGTAGCTTGCCTGGTTCCAGGCGATCGGGCGCTCAGATGTAACGATCGCCCAATTTGTAGGGAAACGGCACGGCGCTGATTTCGGGTAATATCGTTTTGCCTGACGCACCCTAAATCAGTGACTCAGTAACAATATCTTTTGTTTTCGTTGGGTTTTGATTGTCTTTTGGAGGTGCGTTTATGTCCTAAAAGAGTGGAGATGATGATGCAGCGTTGGCTGTTTCTTAAGTTGGGATGATATAGCGTTAGGGTTCCTTTGGCTCTTATACTCGTTAGCGTGCAGTCGTGGTAGCTTCGAGATACCGGGCAGCCTCGGTGGTTGAACATGACTCGCCTGATTGTTCCTTTTTCTTTTTCCTCGTTACTTTCATTGACTTTGAGCACTGTTGTTTCATCTGTATCTATTTGAATTTGCGGTTCTAACTCTTTCCATTGACTGGCTGGTACTTGGGCTGGGGGAATGTCGGCTGGATGAATAGCTATTTGTACATTGTTTCCTACTTCTTTGAAGCTGGCTTGCCATGAAATTTTGGATCGTTTGGCGTTGCTGTGGGCAAGTTCCATTGCCCAATAAGCTCGATCGAGCGATACCTTTAAACGGTGGTTGTTGATGAACATCAGCCAAGACGGGGTGACGATCGCACAAAATATCCCTATGATTAAAATAATTATCAATGTCTCAATCATTGTAAAACCTGCGGCAGGTTTAGTGGCTCTGCCTTTGAGCGTTTTATTTATTGACACGTAGATGCACTCCCTGATATTTAGCTGGCCAAAAAAACAGCTAGGAGGAGCTATTTTTTATTGGGTATATTTTAACTTTTGGGTTGGGTGACTGTGTAGATCGGTATTTACTGAAAATTTATGCGAATTAAAAAAAGCTGCGGGTAAAAACATGGCAGTGGCGTTTCCCTACAGCAATTTTGTCGATCGCCCGATCGCATCAGAGCCCGAAGGTATGGGGAGCATAACAGTTATGCAATCAGTATAAATACTGATGATAATTTAAGCTGCTGCTTTGAGATTGACACCAATCATTCCATTTAAGTAAGCTACTCGATGCGCCAAGACTTGCGGGACATTTTGCTCATTCCATTGTGCGCCAGAAATTTTGATACGACGACCAATTTGTTTGATTGCTGATTCTACAGCACCCGAGCCAATCGAACAAATCTTATTTAACTGGTAATAGTGGTAATTAACAATTCGTTCTTGGTGTTTGTTGAGATATAGGCAGAAATTCTTGGCAGCTTTTTTGGTCAGATTTGCAAAAAGTTGTTTCGCGTTCTCCACCTGTCCCATCCATAAATAAGCTTCGGCCTGATTGATTCTGCGTCTTCGACCGCCAACCTTATTCAGATTTTCGATCAGATGATACCAGTCAAGGATTTCTCGGCGTTGTCCATTAGGGGCGACTAATCCAATAATATTCCAAATTCCATCATGTCCATCTCCCAAGCAGGTAACAATGTTGGCTATCGGTTGACTGTTCACCCAATTAGTCAACCCAATATTATCTTGATAACCCGCGAGCAATCCGATATTGGTCTGAATTGCTTTATAGTCTTTGTAGGTACATTCTAGTCCTAGCGCAGTTCTTAATCTCACTTTTCCTCCATCTACAGATAATTCTTCAATTAGTTCTGTGGCTATCGGCAACTGAAACTCTTGCCGATGAACTAATCTTTGCTGTGACATGGCATTGATTTTGACACCTGTGATGTATTCTAAATCTACCGCCGTTTGCTCATATGACATATTGGCACTTAATCTCAGACAACATTGTTCCAAATGTGGACTAATTCTTGTGCAGGACTTAACTTCGAGTATTTTAGCTTGTTTTTCACTAATTTTTAGTATGCCTAAGGTACTGGTAAGTTTTCTGGTTCTACCGGCAGTTGTTCCGGTTGATTGCTTAAAAAAAAAGCGGCAATTTCGGGACTGACATACGGCTGTTGCTGTGTTTGAATAGTCTTTTCGATAATTTCGAGCGTGAACTGTTGTTCAGATTCAGCTTCTGTATATAAAATCTCAGCAATTGCTATGCTATATTCTTGCAGCTTTCTTTGTTGCTCTGGATTCATGATTTTTCTCTTAGTGGTAAACATATTTAATTATGGACTAATGAGGGGCATAGTATTTGTGAGTATTTGTACTCACTGCATAAGTGTTATGCTCCCGAAGGTATGTAGGGATAATCTCACTTTTGCAGCCAAGCTAGAAATTAGAGTTTTGAGGCAGGAGGCAGAAGGCAGGAGGCAGAAGGAAAGGCTCTCCTGAGTTTATGGCGTAAAATATAGCAATCAATACAGTTAGAGTGATGAATTTTCATTTAGTATGGATTAGACTTGCCTGGAGTTAAGGTGGAAACTTGTACTCAAATTGAGCGTCAAGAATAGTTTGTCATCACTGTGAGAATTATACAGAATAACTCCATCAGAATCTTGCGGAGTTCTGGGCGATCGCGCGATCGGATATAACGATTGCCCGGTTAATGGTAGGGAAACGGCACTGCGGTGTCCTAATTTCGGGTAACGGGTAAAATCAACCGGATCGGATGTAACGATCGCCCGATTTGTAGGGAAACGGCACTGCCGTGCCCTGATTTCGGGTAATATCGTTTTCCCTGACGCACCCTACATCAGTGACTATTTTGTTTTTGATGCGGGCGATCGATCCTCCTGCATTAAATACTCCTGTACCTAACGGTAAATTGTTATTAGCAAGGGGGTTTTTTGATACAATTGTTAGCAAAAACAGCGGCGGCGGTGCTACTTATCCTAAAATTTCTGTGGCTAGGGAACTGGAAATTCCGGTTGTGATGGTGCAGCGGCCGCAGATTCCCGATGTTGAGCAGGTTGCTGATGTTGAAGGGGCGATTTCTTGGCTAGTTGAGCAGTTATGAGTTATTAGTTATTAATTACATCCTTTTGGCGATCGGAATGTGCCAGATTCAGAAACTGAGGTTGTAGCAGCCAGACTGCAAGAATTGCTCTCCCTCTTAGGATCGCGAATTAAATAACTTACAATTTTAATTGTTATTGTGGGATGGGCGTCCCGCCCGTCCTTTTTGGACGGGCGGGACGCTCATCCCACCAACTTGTGGAAGTTATTTAATTCTCATTCCTTAGTGTCTAATCAGCTAGGCTACTATCAGCAGTTGGGGTTAAGGTCGCGGATCTGACGGGGTGACAACGCTTCTGTCTTTTTAAGAGCGATCGATTTAAACTCTTCTAAGTGCAAGGCTTTCCGGTTGCTGGCCACTGCCTCAGTAAAATTATTCTAATACCCATACCAAATAAGGAGACTCAAATATATGCAATACAAAAACGGTATGCCAATTGCCATTATTGGCGCGGGAATATCAGGCATTACGACAGCCCATATTCTCAAGAAAAATGGTTTCCAAGCAGTTGTTTTCGAGAAATCCCAACAGGTTGGCGGAGTATGGGCACTTGCATACCCAAACGTACACCTGCAAAATATCAAGGAACAGTATCATTTATCTGATTTTCCCTGGCCATTCACCCCTGATTTACATCCCACTGGAGAACAAATCCTGAATTATTTGGAGCAAGCGGTCAACCATTTAAATCTTGATCTGCGGTTAAATCACGAAGTTATCGAACTCAAAGAAACAGAAGATGGTTGGCTATTAAAATATAAAAACCAGGATGGCGTTCACGAAGAATTATTTGGATACGTCGTTATCTCAGTTGGGCAATATACAGAAGGAAAGTATCAACCTGAATTTCCAGGTATAGAAAATTTCGGCGGCAAAATCATCACTGAACGGGATGTCCACACCCTTGATATATTCGACAATCAACGAGTTGTAATCCTTGGCTTCGGAAAAAGTGCTTTGGACATGGCGACTTTCGCAGCTAAACAAGGCGCACAAGTAAATCATGTATTTCGTACACCGCGCTGGCTTATCCCAGAATGGATTTTGGGCGTACATTTTACCCACGCATTATTCAGCCGTTTTGGAACAGTGATGATGACAAGTTGGGCACATCCAACCGCCATTGAACGTTTCCTGCACAATCGCCTTGGTTTCATTGTTTCAGGTTTTTGGGATTTGATTGCATCCATCTTCCGCTTTCAAGTTCAGCGAAATGTTTCTGGAAAAGGTCAAGAGGCCCAGCGCCGCATCCAAGCTGTACAACCAGATCACAAACTATTGCCTGATTTACGTTCAGCCACAGCGGTTGCGCCTGAAAATTACTATCCCTTTATTGCAGAAGGAAAAATCTCGCCCCACCGTGCAGAATTATCTGGTTTTTCGCGAGAAGCAGTAAAGTTGAAAAATGGTTGCGAGATTCCATGCGATTTAGTCATTCTATCTTTGGGTTCGCAAGCGCCAATTTTTCCCTTTTTGCCTGATCAATATCGAAAAATGTTGGAAATCGAACCCGATGGCGTGCAGTTATATCGCCACTTGCTTCATCCTCGCATTCCTGGCATTGCCTTTGCCGGGTTCAATCATGGATATATGCACGTACCAGCAGTCGAAATTGCCACACAATGGCTGTGTGCTTACTTGCGTGGTGAACTTGAGTTACCTTCCAGCGAAAATATGGAAAAAAGTATTGAATATATCCGCCAGTGGAAACGCGCAAATATTCAATTTGAACCTTCGCGATCCTGTGCAATTAACACTCGCTTTCAACAATATATTGACATCATGCTTAAAGATATGGGTGTTTCTCCTTACCGAAAATTACCTAACATTTTCGCTGAGATATTCGGCAGATATCAAGCATCCGATTATCTTGGCGTATCGGAAGAATATAATCACAAAAAGAAAAGTCACTCTACTCCACTACACCCTCTTCCGTTGGATACTTGATTGCTTCCAAAGCTTACCAGGGGTCAATTGATATAAATTCCGGTTGCACCGGAATGATTGTTGACTGTTGACTGTTGACTGTTGACTGTCAGTCAACAAACTGAATGATAGTTGAGTATTGACTGTTGGTTCGATTGTACAATTCCGATGCTAGCGGAGTTGATATGACGCGCTATTCTGCTGTCCATTTTGCACTTATTGGAAAGGATATCCAAGCTTGGGTAAATTTATTTGCTGAAGATTCGGCATGATTGTTCGATCGCCAAAATCCAAGTTTTATACCCAAAATTTGAGTAAATTATGAGCATAATTGCTGATTGACAAATGCTTCCCTAGCTTAAGTTGTTAGCTTAGCAATGGACACTGCCTGGGAATATAAATCTCTCGGCTATGCCTTCAATTCCAATCAGCAATTCTAAATACCAAATTACTTTGATTTTTTCTGACTATTCAAAGAATTAAGATGATTGTTCATATCCTGCAAATATTTTGATAAAATTGGATACTGTGAAGTTGCTAGCAGTGCATCTTTTTTCTGGCTGACAGTTGTTTCTAATGGCAAAACGCGATAGTTCGTTTTATTGTTTAGAGTATAGCGGTGCACCCAAGTCGGAATGGTTTTGATGCTGGTAATTTCTGTGGTTTTTTCGGGAAATGTTTTGCGAATATTTACTTGCAAAATTACGCCTAAGTCTGTATATTTTTTATTCTGACCGGAAATGAAGTTTCCCATTGAATAAATTGCTACAGCTTTGCGGGTTTTGCCATTTTTTCCGGGGAATTTAAAAATTTTGTAAGGTTGGACGACGTGGGGATGGCTACCGAGAATGATGTCTGCACCGGCTTTTAATAGGTTTTCCACTAATTGTTTTTGTTGGGGGTTTGGCTGTCGCTGATATTCGTCGCCAAAATGCAGGGAAATTGCGATTATATCTGCTCCTTGTTTGCGGGCTTTGGCTATGTCTTTGACTATTTTTTTTTCGTCGATTAGGGAAACTAAGTAATCTTTGCCTTTGGGTATGGGGATGCCGTTTGTACCGTAGCTGTAGGCTAGCATGGCTAGTGAAATATTGTTTTTGGTGATGATTAAAGTACGTGAAGCCTCGGCGGTAGATGTGGCTGTTCCTGTTGAGGCAATTTTGCGATCGCCCAAATTTGCGATCGTCCTAATTACCCCTTTTTCGCCACGGTCTAAAGCATGATTATTCGCGGTTGTCAAGATATTAAATCCGGCTTTTTTAGCAGCATCTGCTAATTGAGCCGGTGCGTTAAATAGCGGATAGCCCGTATATCCGCCTGCATCTTTGCCCGCTAAAGGTGTTTCGAGATTTCCGATGACCCAATCGCCTGTTGATAGGATACTTTTAACTGGTGCGAAGAAATTGTCAAAATTGTATGTTTGCTTTTTTGCGTCGTAGCCCGATCGCGTTTGGGTACTGTGCATCATGATGTCGCCGACAGCAATTAGTTTTGCTTCTTTGATTTCAGACTGGGGTTTGGCGGGAACAGGTGTTGCTATTGGCGATCGACTTTCTGTAGGCGGTGTGTTGGTTTGTGGCGTTTGAATATTGCAGCCTGCGATCGAAAGCATGGCAATTACTGAGATCAACCGACGAAAATTCATGATTTTTGAGAGTAATTTTTCGGCTTATATGATATCATAACTAATTTAGTTACGGCTCAAAAGATGAAAAAAAATTATCTAATTCTTGCCTTGATTGTTTTTGTAGCAATTATGGGTTTTGGGGTTTTAACTTACGCTCAAACTTCGGGAAATCGACCTTTTGAATTTGCCTTGATTGGCGATTTGCCCTACAGTGCCGAACAGGAAGCACAATTTCCTAGTTTGATTGCAGATATCAATCGATCGCCCGCAGCGTTTGTAGTCCACGACGGCGACATTAAAAACGGTTCTAGTGTCTGCGATGATGCAACTTTTGTCAGCCGCAAGCAGTTATTTAATAATTTTGATATGCCGTTTATTCTCGCCTATGGCGATAATGAATGGACGGATTGCCACCGATCCAAAAACGGCACTTATGATCCAGTCGAAAGACTCGCTAAACTGCGGGAAATATTTAGCAACGGTAATCAAAGTTTGGGAAAGCGCACCTTAACTCTCACCCGTCAAAGCGAAAACCCGAAATTTGCTAAATTCCGCGAAAATGTTCGCTGGATTTATCATGGAGTTGTGTTTTTGGCGATTAATATGCCGGGAAGCAACAACAATTTTGGCCGCACTCCCGAAGCAGATGCAGAATATGCCGATCGCAATTCAGCTAACTTAGCCTGGATCAAAGAATGTTTTGCTTTAGCCAAACGCAGCAACAGCAAAGGAATTGTGTTAGTTGCACAGGCAAATCCGGGATTTGAACTCGATCCGACGGACAAAAGAAGAAGTGGCTACAACGATTTTATCGCAACTCTGGAAACAGAAACAGGCAATTTTCCAGGGCAAGTTGTATTCGTCCACGGCGATACTCACTATTTCCGCATCGATAAACCTTTACCCTATTTTACCGATGAAACTCAACTACCGAGAATGAAAAATTTTACTAGAGTTGAAACTTTTGGTTCTCCTAACGTGCATTGGTTGCGGGCTTTTTATGACCCTACAAATCCTAATTTGTTTGAGTTTAAACAGCAGATTGTTCCGCAAAATTAGGCGATATTACACCAGTTTTATGCAAGATAACTATTTTTTTTGCTTACACTGAAGATAGGTAGCCTTGAGCAATTTATTTATGATGATCGCAATTGAGCGCTTTACCCTCGAAGAATTTCTGAAACTGCCAGAAACCAAACCTGCCAGCGAATACATTCAGGGCGAGATTATCCAAAAACCTATGCCGAACACAAAGCATAGCCTATTGCGATCGAGAGCCTGCAATGCAATTAATCGTGTGACTGAAACTCTCAAGATAGCCTATGCTTTTCCTGAGTTGCGGTGCACCTTTGGCGGGCGATCGATTGTTCCAGATGTTGCGGTACTATTGTGGACACAAATTCAATTTGATCAGAAGGGTGAACCGTTGGATGATGTGCTAATTGCACCCTATTGGGCGATCGCAATTCTGTCGCCACAACAAAGCTAAAATCGCGTTACTAAAAAAAATATTTACTCTCTGCAACATAATTGTCAGTTGGGATGGCTAGTCGATCCAGACGATCTATTTTAGCATTTTTGCCCAACCAACAACCACAATTCTGCGAAGGTAGCAATGTCGTTCCGGTCCCCGAAATGATTCCCCTGAGTATCACCGCCGAACAGGTGTTTAGCTGGTTGAGAATGCAAGAATGAATCAGGGCGATCGTCTTTTTTGTACTACTTTTAAAAATCTTCCGGTGTGGTTTGTAGTGAGGACTTTAGTCATCATCAAAACTCAGGAATGAAGTCATTACTACAAACCAAATTGTTTATTGCCGCCACCGGTCAAATTGGTCTTCGGAACAGCCATTAATAAATTGATTGTTCACCCAACCGTCAAGGATTGTCAAAGTTTCATTAGGAGGATTCCCCGAAAATCTGGCTGCAATTTTCACCCAATCACCTTGTCTGCTGACAGCCCGAACTCCGTCTCCTCTTTTGAGTTTAGCTACAACCGGGTAGTTATTGCCTGGGCCTTTGCGAATGTTAACAGCGCCGCCTTCACCTGTAATAAACGAGCATTGAGTTTGCTTTTTTAAAGCTTCTGCTTTTGCGGGAGCAAGACTTTGCTGCTTGCCGAAAACAGGAAAACTGTAAAGTGAGAAGCTAAAACTTGCAACGACGGCTGCAATAAAAAAGGCTTTTGATTGAGTAAAACTTAGCATTTATTTAATTTCCTTGTGTTGGAAGGACTTTAGTCCTTATTACTAACTGTTATTTGACAGAGGCAAACCATTCGGTGATGCCTTGGGCGATCGCCTCGGCTAACTTCTGCTGTTCTGTCGGATTCACAATCCATTCAAACTCTTCGGGATTGATCAGAAATCCCAATTCCATTAAAACAGATGGAGTAACGGCAGGACGAGTCATGGCTAAGTTATTCCAGAATACACCATAGCTCGGACGGTTCAACTTGGCAACTAAATAATTGTGCAAAAAAATTGCCAAACTGTGCGCTTGCGGGTGAAACCAGAAAGCGCCGACGCCTTTAGTCTTAATGGCATCGCCGTTATCTGGCAAAGCATTGTAGTGAATTGAAATTGCGATCGCCGGTTCTTCTTTTTGAATCATTTCCACCCTCGGCGGCAAATCCAAATCGACATCTTCCACCCGCGTCATTACCACATTTGCGCCCCGATTTACCAATTCCTGTTGCACCAATTTCGACACCGTTAAAGCTACTGTTTTTTCCCTAATTCCTACTGGACTCACTGCACCACCATCCTCCGGGCCGCCGTGTCCCGGATCGATGAGAATCTTAATTCCCGATAAGGGTTTTGCTTGCGAATTCGGCATCATGCTTGTATTCGCCGGCGGGTGTTTTAAAGACAATACTAAAGTTGTGCCATCGTATCTCAGCTTATAGCCCCACTGCTGGGCAGATTTGAGATTAAAAGTGTATTGTACTTGCAGCGGCGATATTTGTTGCCATTCCAAACGTGAAATTACCGGATCATCAGAGACGCGAATAATGTCAGTTTGAGCGGTGGTATTGTACAGCGTTAAAGTGAAGGTGCGTTCTCCTTCTTGCACGGTGACTGGAACGGGTATTTCTAAGGGGAATAACACCTCTGTCCAGCCGGAAACTTGACGCGAACTGGCACTGCGAATAATCGATCGCGGAGGCACTGAATCCTTGATGATTCGCACTTCTGATGCTTTAATCCAAGCACCGTAATCGAGGCGAATCCATTCTCCCTCGCGCCCGATAATTGTTGCTCGTGTTCCCTTCGGCAGCGGTGTCATCCGAGAAAAATCTGTACTCGGCCCGGTTCTGGCGACACCAGGATCTGCTGTTACTTCGGCTATTTCTAAGTCAGCCGGAGAAAGAATAGAAATCTTGCCAGTACCTTGTTGGCTGATAGTTTTATCATTCATTGTTAGCTCAAATACTGGCACTCCTAAATCCACTTTTTGTCCCTGAGATGAGATGGAGTTTTCAGGGGTTTTCCCGCAGCCTTGATACTGTTGGCTACCGTCTTTTTTGAGCGGGGAGTTTTCACCTAAAAGTATAGAGTTGTTGGCGGGTAGTTCGACTTGCGATCGCGCTTTTAAAGGAATAGTAACACCAGCCAATTTGACCGCAACTAAAGCATTCACCGCGGCGATCGCCCCAAAGCAAATATATTCCCCCGGTAAACTCGCCACATCGACTTTCGGCGTCAGGGAATCTTTAGCAAAAGCCAATCCTACAGGGGATTCCGGCTGATTCGACTCGCGCGTCACCTTGATTTTGACTTCCTGATTTTCGTAACGAAATGTAAAGAGATTTTCTCCGATTTGCAGCGGAAAAGTCGGGGCGAAATGCCCGGATGCGGTGCGCGAAATTTTGTTGCCATTTACCGATACTTGTCCCGGTGGGGGCGCTGTGCCGATTAAAAAGATGCGATCGGCTATTGTTTTGTGGTTGGGGGGAGGATAAGCGACGAACAAAGGTTGAACGGCGACAGCTACAGAGGCGATCGCCATTATCAAGCCAAACGCACATAATCCTAAAAATTTTCTCATTCTATATCGCAACTAATTGAGACTCTGTTGGTTATTTATACTAGGACTTGCGCTAAACCCGGGAGAAATCTGGGAAGAAACCAGGTTTCTGAGGATTAGCCGTAAGTCCAATTTACTCTACTGGCTCAATTTTATCAGGTTTGTAGTTGCAATTGAGCGATATGCAACATAAATTTCCGCGTCAAACCATTAAGTTTTAATTAATTCCGAGGTCGTTCTCCACAGTTGCTCCAACCGATTCGCCGGCATCGTCAAATACAAAACATCCCCCGTACTCAAACAACAATTCAGTAAATCCCAGCCGTGGAGAGTTTGACACTTAGTTTCCACATAAAGAGGCACAAAGTCCGCCGACTTAGCAGCATCTTGAATACGGTGGCCACAGAAAGGATGTTTTGGCGTAATCAATGTGGCTAAGCAAACCCAGAGACTATCAGCAGTCATTCCGTTGCCCAAAATTCTGCCTCCAATCGCCGCCGCCGCGAAAGCAGGAGCCGCCAATTCCGTCGGGTTAAAAACTCCTTCAAACTCAAAAACTTGCTGCACCATCAAAGCAAAATGTGGGTCTTGATTGCGAACAATAACTGATAGTTTGGGCGCCAAGCCTTTAGCGCTCAAGGCAATTTCGACATTAGACATATCGCTGCTTGTTACCGCCAAAAGTGCTGCCGCTTGCTTAACATTAGCAGCTTCCAAGGTTGCAGGTAAACTGGCACTTCCCTGAATGACCGGAATTTTCATTGAGCGAGCCGTATTCAGAAACCGGCAGTTTGGATCTTGCTCAATCGCCACAATATCGTAACCGTTAGTGTGCAGTTCTTTAGCAATTTGGATGCCGAGTCCTCCGAGTCCGCAGATAATGTAATGATTGCGCTGCGGAACTCGCGCTATATCCCAATATTCGGTAAAGCGAGTTCCCAATACATAATCGTTGAGCAGGGCGTAGCAGATGCCGATGATGCCCGCTCCAACTAACATCATCATCACCGTAAATAATTTAATATTTTCTGGAGCTTGTTCGGCAACTTTTTCATAGCCTCCGGCGCCAGTAATCATCCCTACCGAAAAATAGAGAGAATCGACAATCGAGATATTTTCATCAACACAAATATAGATAGAAGTAGCTATTCCAATCATTGCCAGCAGAGTCAGTACCACAATTACTGCTTGGCTGTGCTGCTGAAATCGGCGCAGGCTAGTTAAGGTTTTAAGCAGTTTTTGAATCAAAGTTTTTTGGGGGCTGCGGAGAGTCGGCTCCGAGGCAACAATTAGCCGATCGCCCTGCTGACACTGCCGGCCCGCAAGCACCGCCGATACTAAATCAGTTTTGTTAGCAGCCGGGAGATAATAAATCAACATTCGCGAGCGATCGTCCCACAAATCGCTGAGATTTCGATCGAGCCAAGGATGATTTTCATCGATATATTCTTCGTGAATCGGCCAAGTGCGATCGAACAAACGCAACTGTCCGATCGCCTGACTTCCGAGAGCCGCAAAAGCAAAAACCGGAGCCGCCAATGATGAAACGCTCATGGAAGCGTGATCGGGCAAAGTGTGGTCTATTCTGTCGCCCAAGCTAGTATTGAACAATCTGTTGATGATGCGAATCTGAGGATTGAGAATCCTCGCCTGCATCAAAATTGCCAAATTCACAGCATCATCGTCTGCTGCAATTACTAAAGTGTGGGCTTTTTGAATACCAGCCGCCAACAAGGTAGAAGCTGCTTGCAAATTGCCGACAACCACATCAGAAGTTTCGCTGCGAATAGGGCGATCGCTAATACCAACCACAATCGCTCCTTGCTGTCTCAACAAACAAAAAATCTTGTGTCCCGTGTGGCCCAACCCGCAAACAATGATTCGAGGTTTCATAAAAAGTTATTTGCCAGCCAATTTCGGAGCTGTCCTTTGTAATTTTACTTACCATTGTTGACTGCCCAGGCTTTGCAGAATGTAGCTAAAAACACTATCTCGGATGTTTGTGCCGCAGTGGTATCGAAGTATTGAAACAAGGACACCGCAGAGCCGTGTCTCTACAGCCGCGTTCCCAAGTTTTAAAACAAGGACACCGCAGTGGCCTGTACCTAAAGATATGAGGTGCAACTAACCTAATTTAATATTTGAAAAATATCCGGGTGTGACACCCAACGAGCAGAATCTGAATAGGCAGGAACAGGACACTGCTCTGTCCCTACAACTATGACTTCCTACATTAGCTGCCTTAGCGGCAGGAGTTATTATGAAATTGACTGCACCCTTATTAGCATCCGCTTTAGTGTTCGCCGGTACTGTCGCCTTTGCAAGCCAAGTGCAAGCAGCTCCAGCCAGCAACTCTGGGAATAGCACTAAAACAACATTTCAGTGCGTTACTTCCGGTCGCAATATTGTGACAATTGCGCGGCGGGGAAATGTCACCACAGATCCGATGATTCTTTGGAAATCTACCGAGTTCGGCCGCGAATATACACCTTGGCAGCGCTGTCAAATTGTTTCCAATCGATTGACCAAAGCTGTTGCCCAGAATGGCGGAAGATTGAGCAACTTGCAGTTAACAACAGGAATTCTTAATAACTTGCCAGTAGTTTGTTACGTAAACGGACGGGGGCGCTGCAACTCTCAAAATCTGCTGTTCACCCTAGACAAGCGCAATGCTAAAAATCCCGGTGATGCTTTAACGAGATTGATTAATTTTGCCCAAGACGGCAGCGGACCCGTGACAACGTTCAGAACCGGAGGTCAATCATCTGCACCGCAGTTTGTTCCCTTTGGAGATATGGTCGATCGAGCTTTTAATTCTCCCAATAAAAAACCGTCAGTTCCTGTGGCAAAACCGCAGGGCGATCGGGGTATTTAATAGCCGCGCCCCTAACTTGCACCTAAAAATTTTTGAAACTATTGTGGGGAGTAGGGGTTGGGCTTCTAGCCCGCCCCTAAATATTTAGACTAAAAAAAAACTACACTGTCACCCCTTCAATTTTCTCATCTGTTAACTCATACAACTCGCGCAACTGCTGCAACTTATCCGCCTCCGGCTGCCAAAAACCCCGCCCGTTAGCCTCCAACATTCGCCCTACAATATTGCGAAAAGCTTCAGGATTTGCCTCCCGCAACTTCTGCGCCATTTCCCGATCTAAAGCATAAGTATCCGCCGCCTGATCGTAAACCCAACTATCAGTAAAATCAACCGTTCCGCCCCAACCAATTAACGCCGTCATCCGCTGCGAAATTTCATAAGCGCCGCCAGAACCTTGATTGACCATCGCGTTAGCCCACTTAGGATTTAATAGCTTAGTTCGATATTCCAAGCGCAGCAAATCTTCTAAATTGCGCGGAGTCGTATCCTGAGAAAAACTTTCTACAAAACTCGTGTTAACCTTTTTGCCGCACTGCTTTTCGGCGGCTTTCTTCAAACCGCCAGTATTCGCATAATACTCTTGAATATCAGTCAAACCATATTCAACAGAATCAATTTCTTGAATAATGCGATCGCACCCTTGCAACAACTGAGTCAAAACCTCCGGCCTCGCTTCCCCCTTATCCTTCCTCCCGTAACTAAAAACATTGCGACTTTCCCAAGTTTTCCCCAACTCATCCCCCGATTCCCAACTACCATCAACAACCCTATCGTTAACCAAAGAACCAAAATCCCCAGCCGGATTTGAAAACAACCTTGCCGAATAATTCTGCACACCTTTTGCCTGCAAAATTAAAGCGTGTTTGCGAATAAAATTCTCCGATTCCGGTTCATCAGCATCCGCCGCCCGCACGAACAAATCATCCAACAATTCAATAATATTCACAAAGCTATCACGGAAAATCCCCGAAAGATTTCCCAACACATCAATCCGGGGATGGCCGACATCAGCTAACGGTTTTAATTCATAGCGAACAATGCGGCCAGTACCTTCTTTTAGAGGCTCAGCCCCCACTAATTCTAGCAGAATTCCAATAGATTCACCGCGAGTCTTAATAGCATCCAAACCCCACAACATCACCGCCACAGTCTCAGGATATTTACCCTGTTCCTCAAGGTGCTTATCAATAATTTTTTGAGCAATTTCGCGCCCCCTTTCAAAAGCAGCCGGAGAAGGCATCCGATAAGGGTCTAAAGCATGAATATTCCTGCCAGTGGGCAACACCCCAGCCCCATCCCGCAACAAATCCCCACCAGGTGCAGGCAGAATATATTCCCCATTCAAACCCCGCAAAAGATTAGTCAACTCATCCGTCGTTTGCAACAACAAATCCCGCACCAACAAACCCTCCTCAAAAACCCCATCAAACCCCTCTTTCTCTTCCTCTCTGCGCCCTCTGCGCCTCTGCGGTTCATTTTCTTCAAAAACCAGTATTTGCACCTGTTCCTGTGATAATCTATCCCCAAAATAAGCCTCAATATAAGAGGTCATTTCCTCAGAATTAGGCGCTTCTCCAAGGACGTGCAAACCAGAAGAAAACAAGCGACATTCCACCACCTGCAAATACTCGTAAAGCTTCACCAAATAGCGGTTAAAAGCATCAGCACTGAACATTCCCACATTCTCGAAACTAAAAGGAATCCCCAACTTGCGAGCATCCTCAAACGGACAATCAGCCTCCAAACCGCTATCTAAAATTTTCTTACAAATAGCCTCTTTTAGCACATAATTCTTTGCTGTATCTTCCCGATATTCCGCAATCAAATCTCGCAAAGCCATCAATTCCTTGTACAAACCAGCGCGACCGTAAGGCGGCACATTGTGAGAAATTAAAACACCGTAACCGCGCCGTTTTGCCAGCATCGATTCCGAGGGATTGTTGGCGGCATAGATATAAAGATTAGGCAAACTTCCCAACAGAATATCCGACCAAGAATAGCCAGTATTTCCCAGAGGAGAACCGGGCAACCATTCAACAGTGCCGTGCATTCCGAAGTGAACCACAGCATCAGCTTGCAAATCATTTTGCAGCCACTTGTAAAAAGCAGCGTATTGAGGGTGAGGCGTCAAATCGCGATCGAACATTAAGCGCATCGGATCGCCCGAAATTCCCAGCGGCGGCTGCAAGCCTATCCAAATATTACCCAGTTGAATGCCACCAATTTGGAACTCGTCGCCGTTTGTTTTAATTCCAGTACCAGTTAGAGAATGCCACTGTTTTTCGATACGACTTGTTAACAGATAGCCCAGCCATTTTTCTAAAGTTTTCACATTAACAGTCTCTTTTGTGGTACGGGCATCTTGCCCGTCACAAGTAGCTTCATCCGCCTCTTTCACCCTGCGAATTAACTCCTCACCGTCAGCCGGAATTTCTCCAACTGTATAACCTGCTGCTTGAAGTTTGTGCAGGAAATTTAGCAGCGATTTCGGTACATTTAATAAAGCAGCCGTACCCGCCCCCCCGTAACCGGGAGGAAACCCGTAGAGAATAATCGCAATTTTCCTTTCAGATGGCGGAGTTTGCCGCAGTTTCACCCAATTGTTAATTCTACTTGTCAGGCGTTTGGCGCGATCGGGCACCAGATAAATATCCTCACCCACCAAACCGCCCAGGGGAACAGGATCGATCGCGCCATCCAACTCAGGCAAAGCATACAATACCACACTTTGCAAACCCCCAATCCCCTGACGAGTCCAAGAATGGATATCCTGAATCAGCAGAGGTGCGGACACAAAATAAGGTACATTTTTAGCAGTTAAAATGCGCTTAGCAACTTCCACCTGCCTTCCACCCTCCATCGAACCAGCAGGCCCGCCAACCAAAGGAAAGCCAATAGTAGAAACAATTGCATCAACTTCCACAGCATCTTTAGAAAGCGAAAGAGTTTCAATATTGCCTTGTTTTCGCCGCGCAGTTTCATCAGCAGTCGTCATCCAATCCCGCACGGCCACATGGCCTTCAACGCCATTAATAAAAATCGGCAAAGGTATAATTCCTGCAGCTTCAAAATAGCGAATTAATTGAGGAATATAAGGCTGCTTGGTGATAACGTGCTTGCGGTAAAGCAAGATGCCCACAACTGGAGATTTTATTTGATTGGAATTAGGGAACCAATTGGTTCCCAATTTTGTGGAACGGGCATCTTGCCAGTTAGAAACCCGATCTAAATTTTGAGACAAATTGGTTCCCAATTTCGTGGAACGGGCATCTTGCCCGTTAGAACCATTTCTATCAAGATGTCTAGCCTCTTTTGTGGAACGGGCATCTTGACCATCCCTAGCACTTTGATTACCGAGATACCAATCCAAATATTGCCGAGGCGATTCAAAATAACCATTATAATCAGGATGCAATAAACCCATATTGGGAGTTTCTACAGGCGGCGGAATTTCTGCAACCTTCAGCCCCAAATACTTTTCGGCAATAATCCAAAACATCGAGACAACATTATCCGCACCGCCGGCATTCCAGTAACCGTAAATAATCAGCCAGTTGCGTAAATCCTGCACTTTTTGCACCGGTACATACTTTAATAACTTCGGCCCCACCTTCAAAAAGCTGATGTAACCAGCTAGCTTATCTTCTTCTCGCCCATTGCTGAACTTATCCAGAATAAACTTAACCGGTTTCGGCATTCCCTTCGGCTTGTCGCCAATTTTAAAAGCGCCAATTTTAGTAAGACTCATCAATTCCAAAGCCGACTCAAAAATTAGGCGAATGGGAATGTGTTGCACCCTTTCTCGCAGCCACATTACTGCATCGTAATCAAACAACAAACTCCCGAAAAATACGTCAGCATTCGAGAGGGCAGCTGCTACAGCGTCGGACTCATCTGCAAGGGCGCGATCGCTAAAAACGCGCACTTCCAATCCCTGACACCCGGAAACAGCCAATTCAGCCGCTTTCCGGTACAAATCAGCATTAAAAGATTCAAACCCTGCAATTAAAACAATCCGTTTCACAACCAAACCTCGGAATATTTGCTTATTTTAATGATAAACTAATCGCAGAGATTCACAGGCAAGATGCCTGTGCCACTGACAGAGAATAAAAAAGATAAACTTCTCCTTTCTCTTCCTTATTTTCTTTCTCTTCCTTCGCGCCCTTCGCGCCTTCGCGGTTCGTCAAATACGCATTCGTGAAACAACGAGAGATAAAATAAAACCCATCCAAACACAGCCATATATAAAACCGTGAATCGAGTTCCTCCCGCAATAGTTATCTTAGGTCAAAACAGCCAGCCGATCGCCAAAAAAATCTCCGCACATTTCCCAGGTTCCCAGATTTACGGTTTAACCGATCGCACATCCAACACAAACATCAACTTTAGCAACTTCGGCGAAACATTGCGGGAATTGTTCGCAACAGAAACCCCAATCATCGCCATCTGCGCCGCCGGAATCATCATCCGCACCCTCGCCCCGCTGCTGTCAGACAAACGCGCCGAACCGCCAGTTTTAGCAGTCGCAGAAGACGGAAGCGCCGTAGTACCGCTGCTGGGCGGTTTGCACGGCGTTAATGACTTGGCCAGAGAGATTGCAGCAGCCCTCGGCGTGCAGCCTGCAATTACAACAACCGGAGATATTCGGTTTCGCACCGCCTTGCTAAGTCCTCCCCAAGGCTATTATTTGGCGAATCCAGACGATGCGAAAACTTTTATTTCAAATTTGCTCGCCGGGGCGAAAGTACGCCTAGAAGGTGCTGCAAGCTGGCTTTCCGAGAGCAATTTGCCGTTAGCGCAGCCCGCCCCTACGGGGGCTACGCCAACGGAGAGGATCGCCATTGATGCAAAATTGACTATCCGCGTCACCGAAAAAGCAGTTTTACCAACAGCAGATTGTTTAGTTTACCATCCGAAAAAGCTGGCAGTTGGACTTGCGAATCTATCGAATATGCAGCCAGAAATAGCCCTGTCTTGCGTGCGGGAATTACTGGCAAAAACAAATTTAGCGGCCGCTGCAATTGCTGGATTTTTTGCCTTAAAAGATGAGATGGGAAATCCGGCATTAGAAGCAGTTTCAGCATATTTTAAAGTTCCCGTCCGTTTTTTCAATCGATCGGAACTTGTCGAATTAAACTCTATGGAATTCATCGAAAATCAGGCGGCACAAATTGCGCTGACAGCAGCCGGCGCAAACAGTCAGTTAATCGAATGCGATCGCACTTTAGCCCTGAATTGCGCGATCGCCCTGGCTGCAGAACCGATTGATGCAAGCGCGATCGGAGTTAGCCGCGGCCAACTCGCGATCGTCGGTACCGGGCCCGGAGGCGCGCCCTGGATGTCGCCGGAAGTCAAACAAATCCTGCGGGAAGCCACGGATTGGGTGGGTTACAAGTTCTATCTCGACTTAGCCGGAACCCTGCGGGAAGGACAAAACAGGCACGATTCCGACAACCGCGAAGAGATCGATCGCGCCCGTTTTGCCCTAGATTTAGCAGCATCAGGAAAATCTGTCGCCGTCGTTTCGTCGGGAGATCCGGGTATTTTTGCGATGGCTGCGGCGGTGTTTGAGGCGCTCGACTTTGATGCCAAACCCGAATGGCAAGGCATCGATATTCGGGTAGCACCGGGCATTTCAGCGATGCAGGCGGCCGCTGCGGCGATCGGAGCACCCCTCGGACACGATTTTTGCGTGATTTCGCTTTCGGATATTCTCAAGCCTTGGGAGGTCATTGAACAGCGGATTTCGGCCGCTGCGATCGCAGATTTCGCGATCGCATTTTACAATCCGATCTCGAAACAGCGGATTTGGCAACTTGCAAGGGCGATCGAGATTTTGTTGCAAACTCGCGATCCTAAAACCCCCGTCGTACTAGGGCGAAACCTCGGCAGGCCAGGCCAATCCGTGCGCGTTTGCACCCTCGGCGAATTCCAGCCGGAAGATGCGGATATGAGAACTTTAGTAATTGTTGGTTCGAGTCAGACTCGGATTATTCCCCGCAAATATGGAGGAGATGTTTGGGTGTACACGCCGCGCAGGTACGATTTAAGTTCGCAGTCAGGACTTCATCCCGATCTTTAAAGACTGGCTTTTGTGACTGCGAACTTAGTTAATTAGTCCTGGAGGCATGGGTGCTCGGAAACCGGGTTTGATGGACGAAAATTATGGGTTTTGACAGAAAGATTAGGTCAAAAACCCGGTTTCTTTGGTCTTAATGCGTCTAGGAGTTTGAATGTCCGGTTAATTCTGCCTCTTGTTTCATCTCAGAGTTTTCACTGAGATTGGCGATCGCCTTTGATGGCAGAAATCCTCCGTACTTAGGGCAATCGGCTGTCTGAAGCCGAGTTTCTCTGTCAGAGATCGATCAAATTTAGAGCTCTACTCAACCGCTGTAAGGATTTCAGCTTCATTTTTGGAGAGATCTCATTTACATCTCAATAAATAAATTTCTATTAATTTGCAAAAATAAAATTGCGGGCGATCGATCTCTGCTACATTTCTTAATCCCAGGATAATTTTACAATAAAAAAAATAAATTTTTCACCGCGATGACTCATCTATGCCCGTAGATATACCCAGAAAAGATTTTTTGGGATAACATATGCTTAATCAAAAATTAAACAAACGGTTAAGAGAACATGAAATTCCAAATTCCTTTAGCTCCTGGGGCTGTAACCCAATTTTTGCTTCGAGTGGTGACCTGTCTAGCTGTACTTTCTTTCTTAAGTGAGATGACTGTGTACTTCTTGCCTGGTAGCCCGTCTGACAACTACTTAGTAAAAGTATTCAGCGTTGATTCCGAGCGGAACATTCCAACGGCATACTCAGTTTTGGCATTGCTATTTAGTTCTCTCTTGCTGGGTACGATCGCTTATGCGAAAAATTTGGATAGTTCTCCGTACAAGAATCACTGGAAAATTTTATCATTCATATTTTTATATATATCTATAGACGAAGCTGGTCAATTGCACGAAAACTTGATAAATCCAATGCGAAGTCTCCTAAATGCCACCACAGGATTTCTTTACTTTACTTGGATTGTGCCGTTCGGTTTTCTAGTAGCGATATTTCTCATATCCTACAGTAAGTTTCTGTTGCACCTTCCTGCTCCTACAAAAAAATTGTTTGTTGCAGCCTGCGCTCTTTATATTGGAGGAGCATTGGGGATGGAACTGGTAGGGGGATACCAAGCTTCTACAGTGGGAGAGGATAATATAGTTTACCAGATAATAGTGACCCTTGAAGAGTCATTAGAAATGGTGGGCATCGTCGTATTTATTCACGGCTTGATTTCATATATCAAGACATATTTAGGCGGGGTAAGTTGGAATATTTACATACCAGAAAAAAACCCACAATTTACCGACGGTCGAAATATTGGCCTAGCTGCCATTAGCGAACCAGCAAACACAAGGGTATCAAGGTAAATCAGTTGAAACCGAGTTTGAGCGACAAAATACTGCATTCAAGCCTTTAATCGCGATAAAAAACCCGGTTTATTTGCTACTGATGCCTCCTGGGCTGGAGGTTCTGCGCTATTTGGCGCACACAACGACTAATATATAGGCTACTTGCTGCACCAAAAGACTAATTAGATGTGGAACAGCTTAGTTCACAGATGACATTCTCACCTTGACCAGAAAATCGCTAAGAGCAACCTTTGCATTAGGATTTGATGGTAAATGGCTTGTCAAACTTGCCTCTTCTAATACATTGATTAGCCGATCGCGCTCCTGCTGATAAAATTCAATATCTGTATCTTGGAGCACAGATTTTTCCGCACCAGCCAGCTTGCGATCGATCAGATCGGGAATATACGACAACTGGAACTTGTCGTTAAGTTTAACCAAATTCGCCTCAACTTCCCCCGTTTGCATCAAATGAATCCCCGCCAGCAACACCCGGTAAACGTACAGCAGCGGTTTCACCCGACGCGGGCTTTGTTTCTCAAACAATCTCCATTGAGTCTGAGCAAAACCGAGATAGTGGTGGCTGTGGTGCTTGGTAATGCAGTTCGAGGCGAGTTCTTTTAACTCTTCGTGTTCCTTGGTAGTGTAAACTATGAGTGGCGAATACAGTTGTTCCAACACGTAGCCGTTGCGCTTCAACAGCAACTCAAGAAACTTTTTAATATCGTGAGTGACTAAATCGAGTTCCATTTTCTCCCGAACTTCCGAAACTTCGATTGTTTCTTCTCCCGAAATCAGTCCAATTACTTTCGGTAGCGGCAAGATATGTACTCCCCGCAAGTCGAAATCAGAATCTGCTGAAGGAAAACCGTATAAGTGCGATCCGCTGACAGTCGCAAACAGCAGCGGATAAGGTCGAACTGAGATAATTTGGGCTAGATTAGAGATGTATTCTACCATGATTTTCTATGTTATTTGCCCGATCGCACTTTTAGCCGATCGCACTTTTACGAGATTTAATCAAAAACTGATTAGCTTTCTCGTAATTAGGACGTTCTGGTAAGGAAGTTTCTGCAAAAGCGCGATCGAACTCTGCGTGCAAGCTCAACCGCCAGCGATTCACCTCATCCCAGGATATTTCTTGATTGCGGATTGATAGCAATTGCGATCGAAAATCCTGCACCCGCACCGGCACAAACCCCTCCTTCAGCACCGTAATTCCCGACAGCAACAAGCGAATTAAGTGCATAGCGTGCTTCGATCGCACTTCTCCTGTATTCCGCAAGTCTTGCTCCATTTTTTTAAATTGAGACAAAACGTAGCTATTGTAAGTTTGATAAATTAATTGAGACAGAAAGATTTCCCGAATTTCGAGCAATTCTTGTGCTACAGGAGAAACTGTTTCTACTAAAGGCGTGTACAAACATTCTAGCACATTTGGATTAGCTTTTAGTGCCAAAACTAAAAACTTTTGCAGCTCCCAATAGCATTCCTGATTTTCCTTGTTTTCCAATTGTTCTGGAATGCCGTAAAGCGACCAATGAAGGATTGCCGGCGGCAGGTAAATCCCGCGCCTGTCTGTATCGGATTGCTCGTTATCCAAACCGTAAGCTCTGGAACCAACAATGCAGCGGTAAATTACAGAATCATACAGGTTGTATTCTGCAAGAAAATCTCCTCCTGACTGCAATCCTTCGCTCTGAAACTGCTTGCGGATGCTGAGTTCGTGCCGCCGCAGACTAACTTCTGTTCCGTCTGGGAATTTGACTAAATATGCGTGGGAATTGTCCGTAGGCGATTGAACGATGACACCTACTAATCCCGGTTTCCAAGATTCGCTAGTTGCAGGATTTTTGACTTCAATTTTGGTGACAATTTGGGTTCCTGCGGGGATGATTAAGTTGAAATTTTGGGAAATATTGGCATTTGCCATGAGGGAACCTCCTGCGGGGCACGAGCTACAATGTTAGTGTAACATAGGTGTAGTATAAACAAAAGGGGGTTTTGGGCGATCGCGTCCCGCTTGCAGCCCGTGCTAAGGCTGTTTTGGCCGTGTTAAACATTGTCTTCGGATTGAGCAGGATGAAGTTTTTATCAGTCGCGCAGGTTACAATGGAGAGGTTGCTGAAGTTAGAGCATATTATGGGGATAGAAGTGCGGGAGTTGATTAGTTTTATAGATAGATGAACAATGAAAGTTAGAGAAGTTATTAAAATGTTAGAAGATGATGGTTGGTATTTAGCTAGAACAAGGGGCAGTCACCGTCAATTTAAACACCCAGAAAAGGCTGGAACTGTAACTGTGTCAGGTAATTTAGGCATTGATATGCCAATAGGTACGCTTAAAAGTGTTTTGCGACAATCTCAACTAGAGGAGGAAGATTAATGCGTTATGCTGTTGTAATTGAAAAAGGTGAAACTAGCTACGGTGCGTATGTTCCCGATTTACCGGGATGTGTAGCTGTGGCTGAAAGTTTAGAAGAGGTGAGAAATTTAATTAAAGAGGCGATCGCATTTCATATTGAAGGACTACAAGAGGATGCTTTTCCTATTCCCGAACCGGTCTCTATTTGCGAATATGTTGAAGCTTAAGCTAAACACCAATTCCTTTTTATTTCCCGTCCGTTTCTCATTCTCCTCTCCGATAAACTGCAATTTCTTCGGCAATTTCTTCATCAGTTAAAGGAGAATCGGCGTGTAAAGCCTGGGTTCCTTCACATGAGTTGTTAAAATCTTCAGCTAAAGCTTGTCGGTGCGGATCGGGCTGATAACTATTCTTAAGTTTCCCGCTCATGTTAATTTTTTCTGCTAGTAACTGTTCTTGTTCTGAGTTCAGAATTATTTGTATCATAGAGTTACCTCTATCCCGGCGATCGCCTAAATGAGTCGCCATAAATTTTGAATGGGCAATACTGGATTTGAACCAGTGACCCCTTCCGTGTGAAGGAAGTGCGCTACCACTGTGCTAATTGCCCGCAGATCGTTAACATATCACACTCACTCCAAATGTGCAACTAAAATTTTCCTAAAAATTCAGCCGCTGGTTTCCGAGTTAAAACTCGACACAATGCCAAGAATACAGGCATTTGTCGAGTCTGGCATCAATCAACCACCCACCAACCCGCCGCAGGGCCGACAAACCGCACCACAATCCACCAACCCACCAACAGGCTAATCCCGATCCAGCTTCCGCGAGATGTCCACCTCACAAAATCTTCGCTTTGGGTTTTCGTGATTGGCAGCCACGAAACGATGCGCTCTTCTTTACCGAATTCGTCGCCGATCGACTCTTTGCGACGCTTAGCTTCACCCATAATCTTTGTCTACTAAATTAGATTTCAACTCGATACCTAACCAAATTATAGGCCAACAGGTCATCTCAAGCCTGCGTCAGCCACGTCGTATCCAAATAATCAATCCTCGCAAAAGGACTCAAAGCTGCTAAAACCTGCTGTCCGTAACTGCGGTGAATCACCCTGCTGTCGAAAATCGCCACAACCCCTTGACGTTCTCGCACCGGCGCGATCGCCCGTTGCAACTCATTCAGCGCCGCCGGCAGCAAATACAACCGAAACCAATCCCTGCGCTGCTCCTTATAATAAGCCACACGCGCCGTCACCAAAGGATTCTCCAAAGAAGGTAGCGGCAAAGTTGCGATCACCAGCAAATGAGGCGCCCTCAATTCCCCCTGATGTTCCCGCCAAAACTCCCACCCCGTCACCAAAATCGCATTCTCGCCCACATCAGTCTTTTCTACCTGCACGCGAGAACCGAACTCAGAAGCCAAAATCGCCGCCAGCCGAGCCTTGAGCGGTACATCACCAACAATCAGCACCGTTAAACCCGCCACCGACGCGCTCATCAACAGCAAAGTCCGAATTTCTTCCATTAAAACTCCCTGAAATTCCGGCGTATTTGGCAGCGGCAGCCAATTGGGAATGTACAGTTGAATTAATTCGCTTTGTCGATCGGGCGAAAACTTAACGCTCGTCAATTCTGGCAGTCCCAGCATTTGCCGGAAGATCGGAGCCTTCGGTTCCACATCCACCGCCCCCCCAATCAACACCACAGGCTGACAATCCCAAATTTTGCTCAAAACCTCAGCCACCTGAACCGGCGCGCAGAACAGAGAAAATGAGCCAGCCTCCCGATGAATTTGCGCCCACCGCAGTTTTCCGTTTGCTTCCCACCGCTGCCAAAAATTGCTCCAAGCAGCCGGAATCAGCGAATTCGGCTCGATCCTTTCAAACAGCCCCTCCAATATCTTTTGCTCTGCCGTTTCCAGCAAATAGCACTCCTCTGGTTTCGCCGGATGCCGAAACAAAGCCCGCGTTAGCATTACCCGCCCTTGGAGGATTGCATCGGCTTCCAAAGGCTGAGATTGCATTAAATCATTCCAATCAGCCGGTTGCAAACCCGCCGTCAATTGCTGGCGCGTCCAAACTTCCAAGTCATCCACACCGTCAATAATTGTCGGAATATTGCTGTGAAGTGGCGAATTCACCGCCAAGCGAGCCGCCAGCCAAGACTGCGGATCTACTAGCGTCAATCCTCGTCCAGTGGCATGATCCGAATAAATCTCGATCGACTTATCAGTTTGCAGCCACTCTTGCAAACGCGGAATTTCCACTCCTCTCAAATGCTCGATCACCCGTGTCGGCGCCACTAAAATCACAGGCTCCGGCCACATCAAAATCGGCATCAAATAACTGACTCGATACCGCTGTCGGTAAGCTCCAGCGGGAAGCCCCGTTTGGATCAGAGCGCTGCGCCCCAAGCGCAAAGCCCGCGCCACGAGCCGCGCCATCGTTAAATGGTGGGGCCAGTGCGGCTCGGAGTTCGATCGCAGGAAGCGGAGCAATGAGTTGTGGACTTCTACCTCAATCAATCGGTTTTAAAATTGACATTTCTCACTCAACATAATCAAAACTTGCCAGAAAATCAACTACTTTTTGACCGAGAGGCAAACAGAATTTACTCGGCTGATGATTTGCACCTCCCTTGCCAAAATTCCCGTGAGAATTCACCATCAAACTCTCCTGTCCCGAACTAATTAAAATAGTTTGGGTAGGTGACTCAAAAAACTTTGTTGGCTGACTAACCTGTGATATATTATAAACCAAATTTATCAACTCATTTAATTTATTTGTAGCTGTACTCAATGCTTTACGCAACTGCAATATTCGTTTTTCATCCAAATTTTGACTCTCGATATTTTTGCCAATAACCATAATATTGATCTGAGTTTCTACAGCATCCTTAAAAGGAAGAATCGCTAAAAAAGCTGCTGGCAATAAATGCTCATCGCTCTCAAATCTAAAAGTTAGAGTTGTGCGGCGGTAGCCGACTTCAATATTAGGAGGAAAATTCATTGCCCGGTAATGCCGAGCTATTTCGCTATACGCTGTTGCTAAAGTGATGTTTGCTGAGTAATCTAAAACTGCATCAACCACAATTCGCACTAACCCCGGCGTGTGATTTAAGAATTTTCTCGATTCTGACGGCGAATTAAATTGTTGAATCTGAGTGAGATCGCCAGCAGAGCTGATGTCAACCCACTCGCAACTAATATTATCGGCGATGATGCCAAACCTGGGAACCAAATAGAGTTTGGCCCCAGTTAAAATTGCCCCCGTCAAATCTGCCCCCACCCAATCTGCGTTAATCAAATTAGTTTCTGTCAAATCTGCGTGAACCAAATTAGCATTTGCTAAATTAGTATTTCTTAAATCCGCTCCGTTGAGGTTAGCTCCGTTGAATTTAGTATCGATCAGATCTGCGCCGTTGAGGTTAGCTCCGCTCAAATTGGCCCATTTGAGGTTAGCTCCGCTCAAATTGGCACCACTGAGATTCACCCGCTGCAAACAAGCTTGTCTCAGATCCGCATCGATTAAATTCACGCCGTTAAGTTCTGCTTTTGTCAAATCCGCACCGTGCAAGTTAGCTTCTTGAAAATTAGCTGAAGCAGCCGAAGCACCTCTGAGATTTGCACCGGAAAGATTAGCACCGCACAGGTTAGCTTCCGTCAGTTTTACCTCTCTTAAATCTGCTTCAGTCAGGTTAGCGCCGCTGAAGTTAGTTTTGCTGAGTTCGCAGCGGACTAATTCGCCTCTAATCAGCGATGCTCCGATTAATTGAGCTGCAGTTAAATCGGCTCTCACTAAGTTTGCTACGTTGAGATTAGCCCCGTTTAAGATTGCCCGCGAGAGATTGGTGCTGCTGAGTCTAGCCACATTCAGGTTAGCTTCGGTCAAGTCAGCGTCGCTCAAGTTAGCGCCGCTGATGTTGGTGATAAATAAGCTAGCCCGCCTTAAAATTGATTGGCTGAGGTTGATGCGGCTGAGATTAGCTTCATTCAGGTTGATTCCTGTGAAATCTCTGTCGCCTTCAGTGTATCTTTTGACGATTGCAAATCGTTTGAGAAGTTCTTCAGCTTCCATTTGTTTACCTGAATGAAAGGGCAATCGGCTAACTTTTATATGGCATAAACAGAAATAATATCAAAGTAATTTATAGTATTTACTCACCGAGCTGATAAAAGCTTTTGACAAACTCAATGACCGTATTTAGCGGCGGGGTGGTAAATCTTTGGGCTTTAATTGCAGGACTGATAGACGTTTTGTTGACTCCGGGCAAATTTGTCAAGTTTCTACCAAAATCTGGGTGATAGTGAATCATCAAAGTTTCGGCGCTGGAGTTAGCCAGTACAGTTTGGGTGGGCGATTGGAAAAAACTTGACATCGGTTCGCGATCGAGGCGAATCGGCTGAATTTTCATTTCCCCTATTTTTCTCATTGTTTTGGTCAGGCCTACGTTTAATTGCACTACCATATTTGAGACTCTGACGCCCAGGTTATTACCACTTTGGGGTTGAATCATCTTGATCAAAGTAATCAAATTTTTCTGAGTAAATGCTGCATCACTAAAGGGAATAATCGCAACGAAAGCGGTGGGAAATAGTTGCTCGTCCTGTTCTATTCTAAATGATATGATTGTGCGTCGGGAATTAACTTCGATACTGGGAGGATGGTTCAAAGCAGGGTATTGACGGGCAATTTGGCGGTAGGTAGCTGCCAGGACAAAGTTAGCATCCGGGTCGAGGGGTCGATCGACAATAATTTGAACTGTCGGCGGTGTAGCATTGAAAAACCTTTGAGATTCTTCGGCGGTAAAGCGCTGAATGTGGCTGCGATCGCCGTTAGGACTGAGGTCAACCCAATCGCAGGTAATGTCATCTGCTTTCACACCAAACCGGGACACCGCGTAAATTTTTGCCCCCGTCAAAGCCGCCCCCGTCAAATCAGCGCCCACCCAATCAGCGTGAATCAAATTCGCTTGAGTCAAATCCGCGTGTACCAGAGTAGCGTTCAACAGGTTGACATTGCTCAAATTTGCCCCGTACAAGTTGGCCCCGCTCAATCTCGCTTCATCGAGGTCAGCACCGGTCAGGTTCGCCCCGCTGAGGTCAGCCCACCGGAGATTAGCGCCTCGCAAGTCAGCGCCGCTAAGGTTTGCCTGAGACAGATTAGCTTGTCTGAGTTCGGCATTGCAGAGGTTGACTCCTCGCAAGTCTGCCCTGCTGAGGTCGGCTCTGTGCAAGTTGGCCCGTTCCAAGTTGGCCGCTGTTAGAAAAGCGCCTCTCAGGTGAGCGCCGCTGAGGTCGGCTTGCTCTAGATTGGCTTCTCTGAGGGTTGCTTCTCTCAAATCTGCTTCGCTGAGATTTGCACCGGTCAAGTTGGCACTGCTGAGGTTGGCTCGAATCAGTTCGGATCTGATCAGTGTAGCTTCGACGAGTTTGGCTTCGCTGAGGTCGGCTCTAATCAAGTTAGCCACGTTGAGGATAGCGCCGCTGAGGTTGGCTTTGTGGAGATTAGCACCGCTGAGTCTGGCAACATTGAGTTTGGCTTTTCTCATGTTGGCGTTTGACAAATTGGTGCCGCTCATGTTGGTGAGGCTCAAGATTGCCTCACTGAAATTAGCCCCGCTGAGATCGATCCTGCTGAGATTTGCCTCGCAAAGGAGGATGGCAGTAAAATCTCTTTCTCCTGCTGCATATTTGGTGATCAGTTCTTCGGCATCCATGCTTTTCAATTTCCCTGATGTCTTAGCTAGAACAAAGCTTTATTGTGCCAACCTTTAAACTAGAATAAGCATTTTTTGTAACTTGATGCAATATGCCTAGACATCTATATTGTGGAAGCCTTTTATAAAATCCAAAATGCTAGTGATATTAGCTTGAGCCAATTTTGTGCTTTCGGCTAACTTAGCCGATGTTGAGTTACTCAGATCGTATTTTTTAATCAGGCGCTTGCCGAAGCCTGGGTGGTGATATACGCTGAGTCTTTGATCGCGGGAATTAATTAAGCTCATCTGTGTGGGTATTTGAAAGAAATTGATGCTTTCACCGATTTTTGGAAAAGAACTGGAAATTTTGATTTGGTCTACTTTGCTGATAGCTTGGTTGAGAGCTTTGCTACATAACTGGACGTGTTTAGATTCTTTGACGTTAAGTTTGCCTGCATCGTGGGATTGAATCATTTTCATCAAAGCTATTAGGTTTTTTTGAGTTATGGCAGCGTCGTTAAAAGGAATGATGGCAACGTAAGCGGTGGCAAATAATTTATCGTCGCTGTCCATTTTAAAGGCGAGTACGGTGCGTCTGGAGCTGACTTCGATCGTGGGAGGCTGACTTAAACTCGGGTATTGTTGGGCAATTTGGTAATAAGTTGCTGCTAGTGCAAAATGAGCGCCTTGATCTAAGGGCGAGTCAATCACAATCCGAACTGTGGGCAAGGTTTCGTGAAAAAAGTCGTGGGTTCCTCCAGAGTTCAACCAGTAAATTTGGCTGTGGTCGCCGTTGGGGCTCAGATCAACCCACTTGCAGGTCATGCCTTCGGTTTTGATGCCGAGCCGCGAAACTGCGTGAAGTTTCGCTCCGGTTAAGGTGGCTCCGGTTAAGTCGGCTCCAATCCAGTCGGCGCGGATCAGATAGGCATTTGACAGGTCGGCGTGAACTAAGCTGGCATTCAGCAAGTTGGCGTGGCAGAGGTCGGCTCTGCTGAGGTCGGCACCGCTCAATTTGGCTTCGCTGAGGTCTGCCCAGCGGAGATTGCAGCCGCTGAGGATGGCCCAGCGCAAATTAACGCCGCTGAGGTCGGCGCCGCTGAGTACGGCTTGAGTGAGGTTGGCTTGTCTTAGTTCTGTGCCTCGCAAGTCGGCGCCGCTGAGGTCGGCTCGGCTAAGGTCGGCTCCTTGCAGGTTGGCTTGTTCTAGGTTGGCTTCTGTCAAGCACGCGCCGCTGAGGTGAGCGCCTCGAAGGTTGGCTTGAGCGAGGTTGGCTCCTCGAAGGGTGGCTTCGGTGAGGGTGGCGCCGCTGAGGTTTGCGCCGCTGAGGTTTGCGCCGCTGAGTTCGGCTCGAATCAGCTCGGCTCTGATCAGTTTGGCTCCTGTGAGTGTGGCTTTTTTGAGGTCAACTCGCACTAGGTAGGCGACGTTGAGGTCGGCGTCGGTGAGGTTTGCGCCGCCGAGATGGGCGCCGCTGAGTCTGGCGATGTTGAGTTTGGCACCGGTCAGGTCTGTTTTGCTGAGGTTGGCTCCGCTCAGGTTTGCTACACTCAGATTCGCACCCTTGAGGTTGGCTCCGCTCAAGTTGACGCCGCTGAGGTTGGCCTCAGTCAGGTTGATTCCGGCAAAGTTTCTTTCTCCGGCGGCATATTTTTTCAGGAGTTCCTCGACTGTCATGGGGGCGGCACCGTATCAAATATCCCCATTTTATTGCTATGAATATCGGTATTGTAGGACTGGGTTTAATTGGTGGCTCGATCGGGCTGGATTTGCGATCGCGCGGGTTTAATGTTTTTGGGGTTTCGAGTCGGCAGCAGACTTGTGATCGGGCGCAAGCTCGCGGTGTTGTCAATGAAGCCAGCATACACCTGTCTCTAATGGCAGCAGCCGATGTGGTTTTTATTTGCACGCCGCTCTTGTCGATCGAGCCGATCGTCCGAGAGTTGGTGCCCTATCTTTCCCCTGATACTATTGTAACGGATGTCGGTTCCGTAAAAACACCCATAGTGCAGGCCGTGTCTCCTCTGTGGCCAAATTTTGTGGGGGGACACCCGATGGCGGGGACTGCTGAAAGCGGAATTGAGGCGGCGGTGCCGGATTTGTTTGTGGGCCGGCCTTATGTGGTGACGCCGACTGCCCAGACGCCGGCGCTTGCGGTGGATAAGGTTGAGGAAATTGCGCGGTTGCTGGGTGCTAAAGTTTACCGATGTGAGCCGGAAGAACACGATCGAGCTGTGGCTTGGATTTCTCATTTGCCGCTGATGGCGAGCGCGACGCTGGTTGCTGCCTGCGATCTTGAGGGCGCTCGGGATATTGTTAATTTAGCCCAACATTTGGCGAGTTCAGGTTTTCGGGACACGAGCCGGGTTGGGGGCGGCAATCCCGAGCTGGGAGTCATGGTGGCAAAGTACAATCGAGAGGAATTGTTGCGATCGCTCTCTATTTACCGCGACTGTCTCGACGGGTTCATCAGCGATATCGAAGCCGAAAATTGGCAAAGTCTCGAACACAAGCTGAAGCAGACTCAACAAGCAAGACAGAAGTACAACTTGTGAGCCAAAAATTACAACCCAATTCAACCAGTAATTCACATTCTGATTGAGGCGCAAATAGTTGGTGTAGTCGCTAAAATGAAGCGAGTGTTAACGTTTAAAGCCTAGGAACCGGGCTTTTGAGAATTAAAAATTAAACAATGGTAAGGTGCGCGCCGAGCACCCTACTAATTTCTAATTCTCGGCCCTATTTCCCATGCCCCATGCCCTATGAATGATTCTCAAGCATCACCAAATCCATCAAAACCTGTTCATCCCCTAAAGCGGCTGCTAAAGTACGGGCGCCGCTACCGCGTGAAAGCTTGGCTAGCAAGTATTTGTTCGTTGCTGAATAAATTCTTTGATTTAGCGCCGCCAGCATTAATCGGTATTGCCGTTGATGTGGTGGTGAAACAGCAAGATTCTATCCTCGCTCAGTGGGGCATAAAAGATGTCTTTTGGCAACTGGCAATTATCACTCTTGTGAGCGCGATTGTTTGGACGTTGGAATCGGTTTTTGAATATGCCTATGATTATTTGTGGCGCAATTTGGCTCAGGATATTGAACACGATTTGCGTCTGGAAGCTTACAGCCATTTGCAGGAATTAGAATTAGCTTATTTTGAAGAACGCAGCACGGGCGGTTTGATTTCTATTCTCAATGATGATATCAATCAACTCGAACGTTTTTTGGACGACGGCGCTAATGAGGTGATTCAGGTAATTACAACGGTTATTGTGATTGGCGCGGCTTTTTTTGCTGCATCTCCTGGTGTGGCTGGGCTGTCAATGCTACCGATACCTTTTATTATTTGGGGTTCGATAGCCTTTCAAAATCGCCTTGCTCCTCTGTATGCTGACGTGCGGGACAAGGTGAGTTTTCTGAACGGGCAACTGTCGAATAATTTGATGGGAATTACTACTATTAAAAGTTTTACTTCCGAAGATTATGAAATTAAGCGCATCGAAACACAAAGCCAAGCTTATCAGCAAAGCAACCGGCGGGCGATCGTACTTTCGGCAGCTTTTATTCCGCTGATTCGGGTTGTGATTTTCTTGGGGTTTATTGCAACACTATTTCTGGGTGGTTTGGAGGTGGTGGCGGGCCGATTGTCTGTGGGAACTTACAGCGTTTTGGTGTTTCTGACGCAGCGGTTGCTGTGGCCGCTGACTCGTCTGGGAGATACTCTCGATCAATACCAACGCGCCATGGCTTCTACTAATCGGGTGATGCAGTTGTTGGATACTCCGATCGCCATTCGCACGGGCGATATTCGGCTGCCGGTTAGTTCGATTAAGGGCGAGTTGGTATTTAAAAATGTTACCTTTTCTTATAATCAAAGAAAACCGATTTTGCAGTATTTTTCCTTGACTCTGCCGGCGGGAAAAACTACTGCGATTGTTGGGGCTACTGGTTCGGGAAAAAGTACGCTGGTGAAGCTAATTTTGAGGCTGTACGAGGTACAGTACGGCAATATTTATCTCGACGGTATAGAATTAAATAACCTGAATTTAAAAGATTTGCGGAGATCGATCGGATTGGTGAGTCAAGATGTGTTTTTGTTTCACGGTACGGTGGCAGAAAATATTGCTTACGGCAGTTTTGAGACAAGCAATCGAGAGATAGTAAATGCTGCGAAAATTGCGGAGGCTCACGAGTTTATCGCCCAATTGCCGGATGGTTACAACACTATTGTAGGGGAACGCGGTCAAAAATTGTCGGGGGGTCAGCGGCAGCGAATTGCAATTGCCAGGGCTGTTTTGAAGAATCCGCCGATTTTGATTCTTGACGAAGCTACTTCAGCGGTGGATAACGAGACTGAGGCGGCAATTCAGCGATCGCTCGAACGAATTACCAAGAATCGCACTACAATTGCGATCGCCCACCGTCTTTCTACTGTCCGCAATGCCGATTGCATTTGTGTCATGGAAGAGGGGCTGGTGGTAGAATCGGGGCAGCACGAACAACTGATCGAACAGGACGGAATTTATGCGGCGCTCTGGCGCGTGCAATCTGGTATAAGATAGAAACGCAGCGGTTTTGAATAATTGGGAATTGGGAATTGGTAATTGGTAATTGGTAATTGGTAATTGGTAATATCATGTCTGGTAGCATCATAAGTATATGGGCGGGGCGGGTTTATGAGATAATTAGTTTGACAGGTAGATTGTTGGTAAAACCCGCCCCTACGAGATCGAAAATTATCCGATCGCGAATCAACCAGACATGATATAGTTGGTAATTTGAATCCTAACTAATGACAACTGCCAACTGCCAACTGCTAACTGACAACTGACTGCAAAATATTAGTTTATACAAACAAGAAGAGAAAATGTTTCTATTTGATAGCCCTGAGTCCAAACCCAACGAAAATAGCTGGAGCCGCAAATTAGATAAATTCGTGAAAGCTAATCAACATGAATTGGCTGCTTTGGCTTGGGGGCTATTTCTGGAAAGGGGAGAGGAAAGCGAGGAGATTTTAGCAATTGATATTGCAGAAACTGCGCGTTTTGTGTATTGTAAGAAAGAGGCGGTTGAGGAGTTGAACCGTCAAGTAAAAAGTCATATTCAGGAAGTTGTAGGTGTGTTGAACGCTCACAAACCTGAGAAGGAAGTGGCGATTTTGGCGATCGGCGAAGGTCAAATTAAGTTGATTTTTTTTGAACCTAAGCCTGAACCTCCTGTTTGTTTTGAGGAAGCCGCAACAGATGTTGATACATTGTTGGCTAAGCTGGAACAGCAGATGGGTGAATGTATGAAAGGATAATGTAAAATGAATGCAATTGCTGTTCGATACCTGCAGCCCTTACAGTGCTGCGGGGTTCAGGATATCCTGTTTTTTGAGCCGTTGCTCACTTATCAGAATAACCAGCAATCAAAATAACCAGCGGGCGGCGAATTGTCATGAAAAATTTGAGCTTTGTTTAAAGTAGGTACAGCCTCCGCCAATTCTCTACCTACTTTTACCTCAAGCGCCCTGTCTGTTAATGGAAAGGAAAATTGATGGCTATCTTGCAAATGTTTTGCCTTAGCAACAATCTCATCTTTCTCCAAAATCTGGCTGTTGCTACCAATTAAAATGCTATTACTTTCCTGGCAAACACACACGCACACGTGAGAAAACACACTTTGAAAAGTCTTGATTTTATCGGCATAAAACTTATCTCTTTGCAGCATATTTACTAGCACAACTCCCTCGCTTGACAAGCGTTTTTCGCAGAGGTGATAAAATTCTTTGGTGGCTAGGCGGTGCGGAAAGTAGCCGTTGCCAAAAGCTACGTCGATCATGATGATATCGTACTGAGTATCTGATTTTTGCTGCTCTAAATACTCTCTGCCGTCTTGAATTGTTACAGTCAGCCGATCGTCAAACTGCACCCCGAAACACTGTGTAGCTGCTTGGATCGCGATCGGATCGACATCCGTACATTCTATAACAGTTTCCGGCAAATAGTGGTGCAAAACTAAGGGAATTCTGCCGCCGCCAAATCCAGCTATGTAGATTCTTTGAGGTTGGCTTTGCCACACTAAACCCAACATCATCGCCTGAGTATATTCAGACACTAGATGTAAAGGATTGTTTAAATCCAAAACAGATTGTAGTAAATCTGTGTGCTGATTTACTTTTTCTACTAAAGATAGCTTAATGTGTGATCGCTCTTTTGTGACTGCAACATAGTGAACACCAGACTCTTTGCAAAAAATAACTTTGTCTGGCTGTTGCTGCAGCCAAGCCAGCCGCTGTTGAATGGCAGCTAAATTCATAAGTTGCCAATTTTTGCGATCGTCAATCATTTAATACCAAATCCCACTTATTTTTTAGTCTGTACAGGCGGACGAGAGTTTGTGTAAATGCGATTTTAATCGCCGATATGTATAAATTAAGCAGACAGTATCCGTTTATATGCCACCAACTCCAAACCTGAAACCGAAAGTTCCACTTTTTCCCAGTCTTCCTTGTCACCTTCCAACTTTTCAAAGGCTGCTGAGGTGAGCAAAATCTCTCCGCGTTCCGCCAAATCCTCTCCCAGCTTTGATGCCAGATTAAATTCCGATCCGTACATATCCTCTCCTTCCAGCATCAAAACATCGCCACAGCCAATACCAATGCAGAGGTAAATATCCATTTCCGGGGGCAGTGTCGTGTTGACAGCCGCCGTGTGTTTCAAAGAGTCTATCGCAGCTTCCACCGCTGATTTTACATCTGGAAAAACTGCAAAAATATTGTCTGCTTCCTCCTTAACTACAGTGCCACCGTATTCGGAAATTAGCGGTTTGACAATTCCGTGCATCCGGTGAATCATTGCCAAAAAATGAATAATTCCGTAGCGGACTGTCGTGCGCGAAAATCCCGACATATCCATTACTAAAATGGCGTAATTTTTGCGAAAAGTAACATTAATTTTTTCATCAATTTCAGCAATTCTTTCGGGATATTCGTTTCTTTCTTGCAGCAACTTTTCCAAGTTAGCGCGGTTATTTGTTTTCATTTTGGTTTAGTTTAATTAAATTCCCAATCGCGACACAGTTCTTGAGGGCGGCCAGCAGGATGCACTGCACAAGTGATGCCATCCCTGCCGTAATAATAATCGCACACTTTGCAGGGTTTAGTTTGCTCTAATTTTTTCATCAAAATTGCCCGAATTGTCTGGACTCGGTTGCGATACTTGTTGGCATTCGAGTGACTCGGTTCAATTGCCAACGCTTGCTCGAAAGCTGCTAAGCTGGAATCGTACAATTTAATAATTTGAGAACTGTATTTTGTCCAAGCATCGGCATGGCTTTGATACAGTTCGACTGTACTTAAATTTAAAATTCCGTATTCTGTCCAAGCGTCCGCTGAAGCTCGATCGAACTTAATATTGGCATTGAGCAAAACTTTTTTGATCGTTGCCAAAAGTTCCCTTGGCTGCCAAGGTTTGCTAACATAAGCCTCCGCGCGATCGCCCTGGAACCTCGCAAATAAAGCTAACTGCTGTCCCTTGCCTGTTAAAAATACCACGGGTATGTTCCGAGTTTCGGGATTAGCTTTAATTAAACGACAAACCCCGTAGCCGTCCAGACGGGGCATTATGACATCTAATAATACTAAATCAGGGCAATTTTTCTCAAGTTTAGCCAGCGCTTCCACACCGTCAGATGCCTGAATTACATTCAATCCGCTGCATCTCAACTGATGTGAAATGCACTCCCGCTGGCTGCGGGAATCTTCCACCACTAAAACTGTACTCATCACTACCCACCTGGTTTCTGAGGTAAACTTGTTCGCTGCTTCGAGTAACCCTTGCTGAAATCAGTTTACCCGCCTTGGATGAGTTTGTTATCACTGGCAAGCTAAACTTACTCAAATTGCAACAAATCTTAAACTGGGGAGGCAAAGTGATACTTATCAGAAAATGCTGGTTGCTAATACCCGGAAAAATATTCGATATTTGGGCGACAAATATTGGGCTTTTAAGCCTTAATAGCGGCAAAATGTACTGATTTCGGGCGAAAACCTTGTTGAATTGCAACAGATAATCCGCTACTGTATACGTTGAACTTCTGAAGGACGACAAATGAATCGATTGCTCCTCACTTTATTGGTAAGTCCGACGCTGTTTGGATCTGTGATGTCTTTGAGCGCGATCGCAAATCCCGCTCAAATTGGCGAAACACCAGGCAAATCGGCTGATTCGCCCAACTGCGTGCGATCGCCTCACACTCAGCGCCTGACTTGCGTGCGGCTTCCTGGCAAGTCTGCTGCTGCGGCTTCTAAGCCGAGAATTAGTTGGCAGCGCCCGGGCGAAGAACGGGTGGCGATGCTGGATTTTTCGGAAGAAGAAAGTGATGCGGCGGCGGTGCTGTTTGGCTGCGACTGCCAGGCGTGTATCAACAGGCTGCGACAGTTACGCGGTGTGCCGCCTCTGGATCTGACTTGAGGCCGATCGATCAAACAGCATTGGGAGTCAGTCTCAAAAACCTGGTTTCCGATCGCTGCGGGCTTTGGAATGCCTTTAGCTTTCTCACTTTTAAAGAAATTGTAGTCAATTTGTTGCAGGATTTCTAGAGATTTTTTATCTCTCAAAACCGGGTCTCTACTTTTTAGCTAGAACTTGTTTAAGTTGAGCAGTTGCTTGCTCAATTTTTTCTATACTACCTGGGTTGACCAATCCGTAGTAGTCAAAAACGTAAACTCGATTATTTTTTGTGGCTGTTAGTTTATTCCAAAATGAATCAGATTTAAATTGATCTAAAATTCCTTCTCCCCGATCGACTATAATGATTACTTCAGGATTAGCCTCTAAAACCTTTTCCGCTGAAAGCGTCACGTAGCCTCGCATAGGGCTATCTCCTTGCAATTGGGCTGCGACATTTTTCACGTTAAACTTACCCAGCAAATCTCCAGCCCAACTGCTTTGATTCGGCGATAAAATCGGTTGTCTGCTTACCAAAACTAAAGTGGCGGGGCTTTGATTCGGAATGTCTGTTAAAAATGTTTGGTAGCGTTTTAACAGAGGTTCGGGATTCGTATTGAGGGATTTAGCTAAGGTTGTTGTTAACTCTTCTAGGGATTTCCAGCTATCAACTTTAGTGAGTAAAGTTTTAATTCCAAGCTGCTGCAATTTTTGCATTGTTTGGTCATGAAATCCCGACGCACCTACTACCAAATCCGGTTTCAATGCGATGATTTTTTCTAAATTAGGAGGGGTGCGTTCGGCAGTGACTGCGGTAATCCCTGTAAATTTGGGGTTGCTGCTGACTAATGCGCTGCCGGGAATTCCTACAAGTTTGGTTGGGTCGAGTTGATGGATAATATCGGCAGTTAAAGGTGTTAAAGCTACAACTTTTTGTGCTGATTCCCTGTTAGTTGTTTGTGGTTGATTAACTGGCGGCGAAACAGTAGGAGTTGATGGCTGAATTTGGGGTGAAGTGGCGGCGGAGCAAGCGGTAAATGCTAAACTCAGCAACAGGATAGCGGTACGAGAAAACAAAGTTTTGTACATAGTTTAGGCGGGAGTTACAGCAAGTGTAGGCCAGGTTGAGACAGAATTGACGGGAAGTTCGATCGCACGAAATGATTGTTGACTGTTGACTGTTGACTGTTGACTGTTGACTGTTTGGATATTTGAACAATACCGATGCAACCGGAAACGATCGGATGGGAAGTTCGATCGCACTTTAGCGCTTAATGATTTAAATATCAATAGTTTACGGTAGATTTTGTATAAAAAACCGCCTTTCTTGCCTGCACTCGGATTTTTTAAGTATCTCTTAAGTTTTATTCTACCCTTTAGAACCACTACTAGGCAATAGTTTAAAGCCTGTGGCACTCAGTATAGAATAGCGGATTGGGGCAATAAGTTAATAGAAATAATTCTGAATAAGTTTGGAACTTAGTGCGAGGAAAAGGTTATACTTATCATAAAAGTATTAAGTGTGAAGAGTGGGAGCGATCGCACAAATCTGCAAGCCTACAGAAGTTTCTAAAATGATAGCTTCTACGCCAAAAATTTTAGCTAAATTATTAGGAGTTAAAACTTCTGCGGGAGTTCCTACACAAAAAAGTTCCCCTTTATTTAACATGGCAATCCGCGAACTGTACCTAGCCGCTAAATTAATTTCATGCAGCACCGTAATAATCGTCAATTTTTGTTCTAGATTTAGTTGGTTAAGCAGCTCTAACAATTGCAACTGATAGCAAATATCTAAATAAGTAGTAGGCTCATCTAATAGCAAAACTTGCGGATTTTGAGCCAAAGCTAAGGCGAGGAAAGCGCGCTGGCGTTCGCCTCCTGAGAGTTGTTCTACAGGGCGATCGCGAAATTCCTCAATCCCAGTTTGACTGATAGCAACCTCCACCTTTTCCGCATCTTCCTTGCTCAATTCCCACTGCCACCAACCCTGATGAGGAGAACGCCCCAAACTAACTAATTGTCTTACCGTCAAACCTTCAGGTACTGTTTGCTGCTGCGGCAAAATCGCTAATTTTTGAGCGACAACAGCCGCAGGTTGAGTATGAATTGCTTTGCCATCAAGCAACACACTTCCTTGCTGCGGAGTTAGGATGCGGCTAACTAACTTCAAAAAAGTAGACTTACCAGAACCGTTGGCACCGATGAGACTCAACCACTCACCAGGTTGTAAAGATAAAGTGATGTTGTGGGCGATCGCAACTTCGCCGTAACCACCAGTTAAATTTTGAATTTCTAAAGACATAAGATACAGTTGACAGTTGACAGTTGACAGTTGACAGTTAACAGTTGACAGTTGACAGCTTGCCCTGAGCTTGTCGAAGGGTTGACAGTTGATAGTTGATAGTTGACAGTTGACAGTTGAAGCGCTAGTGACTAATGACTGATGACTACTGACTAGAACGCCGATAAAGCAGCCAAACAAACAGCGGAGAACCCAACAAAGCCGTAACCGTACCCACAGGCAATTCTACCGCACCCAAACGAGCCAAAAAATCAGCAAAAGTCAACACCCAAGCACCGCCGAGCGCACTCAGCGGCAATACAAACCGATAATCATTACCAACCAACAAACGCACCCCGTGAGGCACAACCAATCCCACAAAACCAATCAATCCGCCGATGCTGACAGCACTCGCAGCTAGCAAAGTAGCAACACCCCCAATCAACAAGCGCGATCGCACCAGCGAAACCCCCAAACCAACAGCTAGATCGTCGCCCAAAGCCAGCAAATTTATCGATCTGCCCAAAAAACATCCTAACAGCAAAGCCGTCAAAATATAAGGTGCAGCCACCTGCAAATCCGACCAACCGCGACCGTTCAAACTACCGATCAACCAATTCAAAGCAGCTTGCAAGCGACTGTCTTCAGCTAACAGCAACAGTGTAGTTTGTATAGCCCCAAAAAGAGAACTCACAGCCACACCAGCTAAAACCAAACGTTCCACAGAAATTCCCGTTTTAGTTTTTCCCAAAAAGTAGACCAGCATCGAAGTTAAAATAGCACCTATCCAAGCCGCCAAAGGCACCCAAGTTTGAAATATTCCCAAAGTCAGCATGGTAATCGCAACCAACCCTGCACCAGCCGAAATTCCTAATACAAAAGGATCGGCTAAACCGTTGCGGAGTAAACCTTGCAGCAAAGCCCCCGACATTCCTAAAGCCGCACCAACAGTCAGCGCTGCGGCAACTCTGGGCAAACGCAATTCCCATAAAATAGTTTGATTGACAGCATCACCTTGGTGCAGAAATGCTTGCCAAAGTTGAGTTGCACTCATCGGCACTGCCCCGAAAGAAAGTGAAAGAGCAACTGTTAACAGCAAACCCAATCCTAAGAATACAACTGCCTGAAAGACTCGATATTTTAACCATATTTTTGGCAAATCCACTCAATTCTACCGCTTTGTTTAATAGTTCCGAATTTATATTATTAACTAGAATAACCTATCTCAACCTTACCTGACACGCTGGCAGTGAATGGGCCGGGCTATCGGCAAACTCTACGGCTGGCAATACAATAATCATGATTATTATTGCAAATTATGCAGGACTTACGCGCTCCCGACAAAGAAACCGGGTTTTTACCCTTACTGCGTACTACGGCGAAGGATTTTTGTAAAAAAACCCGGTTTCTGACCACCCGTGCGTAAGTCCTAAAATTATAGGACTTGCGCGGAAACAACATATCGGGTACTATGAGAATGATTATCACCACCGTGCGATCGCCCGTGGGTTGTGCGTCGCACTTGGTCGCTCGCACGGTGGTTTAGTCTGTGAAGTGCGATCGGGCTACAATTACCTTGCGATGCTTTGCGGCTTTCCAAGTTCAAACAGGGCCTCTACAATTAATAGATGAGGAACAATGACTAATCTCACTGTACAAACCCCAGATTTAATTTACGACATCCCCAAAAGAGGAATGCCCGTAACTATAATTACCGGATTTCTCGGCAGCGGAAAAACAACTTTACTTAATCAAATTCTCAAAAATCGCCAAGACTTAAAAGTGGCAGTTTTAGTTAACGAATTTGGCGATATCAATATCGATTCACAGCTTCTAATTTCTACCGAAGACGATATGGTAGAACTCAGCAACGGCTGTATTTGCTGTACCATAAATGAAGGATTAGTTGATGCCGTTTACCGAGTATTAGAACGGGAAGACCGCATCGACTGCATGGTGATTGAAACCACCGGAGTTGCCGACCCGCTGCCGATTATCCTGACATTTGTCGGCACCGAATTGCGAGATTTGACCCGATTGGATTCTGTACTTACAGTAGTCGATAGCGAAACATTCACACCAGACCATTTTGACAGCGAAGCAGCTTTTAAACAAGTAGCATTTGCAGATATTGTGCTGCTGAACAAAACTGATTTAGCCCCTCAAGCCAAAGTAGAAGAATTAGAAGCTTACATCAGGACAGTCAAGGAAGGAGCGAGAATTCTCCACTCTCAACACGGTCAAGTTCCTTTACCGTTAATTTTGGGTGTAGAGTTGACCTCTGCCGAGGATTTTAACAATCTTGAAACTGAGGAAAAACACGAACACCATCATCACGAACACGAACATCATCGCCACGAACACCACGGACACCACGGACATGAATCTCACCACTTAGACAATGATGGATTTGTATCGCTATCATTTCAGAGCGATCGACCTTTTGATGTCCACAAATTTCAAGAATTTCTCACCGAAAAAATGCCCTACGATGTTTTTCGGGCAAAAGGCATTCTCTGGTTTAAAGACAGTGAGATGAGACACATCTTTCAACTCAGCGGCCCCAGATACGAACTAGATGCAGGTGAATGGCGTTCCATACCTAAAAATCAACTCGTAGTCATCGGCCGCAACTTAGATACAGATGGAATTCTAAAACAGCTCAACAGTTGTTTAGTTTAAGATTTCATCAGTCTATAACTTGGCTGTTTGTAATTGCGAAGGTTCTTCGCAGCTACACGGACTCCACTTTTGCCAAAAGTTGTGGTTTTGGGTTTTTAACCGCAGATGAACGCAGATAAACGCCGATGTTGCAAATCGATCGCACCCGTCGGCAAAATTAAATGTATAATATTAACGCAGTAAACCGCTACGAGTGAATCATGTCCGCAAACACCGCGCTACCCGCAGCCCTAGCTAAAATCGTCCAGCGCTTTCAGCGACACTCCGATCCGAAACAGCGCTACGAACAACTGCTGTGGTATGCCAAGCGACTCCCAGCATTTCCCGAAAGCGATAAACTGCCGGAAAACAAAGTTTCTGGCTGCGTATCGCAAGTTTATATTACTGCAAATTTGGCAGACGGAAAAGTTTTGTATCAAGGCGATTCTGACGCTCAGTTAGTCAAAGGATTAGTTGGGTTGCTGGTGGAAGGTTTGAGCGGATTAACTCCTGCTGAAATTGTCACCATTACCCCAGATTTTATTCAAGACACGGGCTTGAATGTGAGTCTGACACCTTCCCGCGCTAACGGATTTTACAACATCTTTCAAATGATGAAAAATAAAGCCGTTGCTTGCGAATTAACTAATCGAGCCGAAGCAAATTAACAGGATGACTAGCCGTGACCCAAACTACAAATTTAACAACAACCAATTCTAGCAACTATCCGGCGACTGTTCAGGAATATCTCTGGAACTGGAAAGAAACTCAGATAAAAGTTATTTACGAAACCAAAGGACAGGGAAATCCTGTATTGCTGCTGCCGGCATTCAGTACAGTTTCCACGCGAGAAGAAATGCGTCCTTTAGCAGAATTTTTAGCTTCTAACTTTCAAGTGATGAGCTTAGATTGGCCTGGTTTCGGCGAATCGGATCGCCCGCGCACCGACTATAAACCGCAATTATACCATCAATTTATCAAGGATTTTGTTGAGGCAATTTTTAATAAATAGTCCTGTTGCTGTAGTTGCTGCTGGTCACGCTGCGGGTTATGCGATGCAGTTAGCGCAATCAAAGCCGAATGTTTGGTCAAAGATTGTGTTAGCTGCGCCGACTTGGCGCGGGCCTTTGCCGACGATGAGCAAACAGCAAAGCGGGTGGCATGGAATGGTGAGAGAATTAGTACGATCGCCCTTACTGGGACAATTCCTCTACAAACTCAACACTGCGCCTTCTTTCCTGAGTTTTATGTACCGCCGCCACGTCTACGCCGATGCAGGTAAAGTCACGCCGGATTTCATTCAAAGCAAATGGCAAGTGACGCAAAAACCCGGTGCTCGGTACGGTTCCGCTGCCTTTGTGACTGGTGGTTTAGATCCGGCTAAAGTGCGATCGGAATTTACAGATAAATTTCAAAAATTAGCAGTGCCGGTGATGGTTGTAATTGCTGAGAATGCGCCGCCAAAATCAAAGGCTGAAATGGAAGCATTAACGGAATTACCGGGCGTTGAATCGCGAGTTATTTCTGGTTCTTTGGGTATGCACGAAGAAAATGCAGCAGCTTTAGCAAATGCGGTTAAATCTTTTATTTGAGAGGATTAAGAGGGAATGAACCGCAGAGGGCGCAGAGAACGCAGAGTGGAGAAGGGAAGAGGGGAGGAATGCAAGCTGTTTTTTTAACGTTAGTTTGGATTGTTTGCTATTGGTTTTGTCTGCCAGTTTATGCTGTTGGAGATTCGCCGATGGTCAATTTGCCAAAGAGTACGATCGAAGGTGCGATCGACTTTCACATTCATTCTTCTCCTGATGTGATTCCTCGCAGGTTGGATGATTTTGAAGTAGCGAAATTAGCTGCTACGGCGAAGATGAAAGCTGTGGTATTGAAAAATCATTATGCCAGCACAGCAGCGCGGGCAGTTTTGGTTAATAAAATAGTACCAGAAATCCAAGTTTTCGGGGGAGTTGTTCTCAATCATTCTGTCGGCGGCATTAATCCCGACGCTGTAGACGCAATGCACCGCATCGGCGGCAAATACGGTAAAATAGTGTGGCTGCCAACGGTTGATGCTGAGAATCATTTGCAGGTTTTTCATAAGTCGGGAATTGGGATTAAAGTTGCGGAAAATGGCAAGGTTTTACCGGAAACAGCAGCGGTGTTGAAGATTGTAGCAAAAGAGAATTTGGTATTGGAAACCGGTCATATTTCCTCAGAAGAAGTGATGGCGGTTGTCTGTGAAGCCAACCTTCTCAACATTAAGAACATCCTGATTACCCACGCAATGGCGGATGTACCCGGTTTGTCTCTAGAAAATATGCAAACAGCCGCCGCAGCCGGAGCTTTCTTAGAACTCGCATTTGTCAACGATTTGATGGGAGAAAATGCCGCTGATGAGGCACACAAAAACTGGCATCAAGTTTCTATTAGTCAGATGGTAGCAGCGATTAAACTAATTGGAGCCGAGCATTTTATTATGAGCACGGATTTAGGAAGAAAACCCGATCCTTTACCTGCGGAAGGTTACAAATTATTTGTAAAAAAATTGATGTCGGAAGGTATTTCTCAACCTGAAATTGATTTAATGATGAAGGTAAATCCCGCTCGATTGTTAGGAATTTAGGAGTAAATATGATGTCCGATTGCCTAAATATTCTCCTGTTTGTACTGAGGATTTCTTTCCTTTGATTTCTACTCAAGTAGGCTCTACTTCAGGTTCTGGAGATTCTCGATCGCCCGCTGGGGAGTTTGTTGGCAATTCTGATAGCTGCGAATTTAGCTGCAAACGTTCTTGATAAACGATTTCTAAATGATTTTCTAATTCCGCTACTTGAGATTGCAGTTGATTTTGAGCCTGATTAGCTGTATCGATTTGGCTTTGAAATTCCGATATTTGAGAGTAAAGGTACGATCGCTCTCTGTTAGCTGTTTCTAACTGGGATTGCAGTGGCGATCGCTCTGCTACGCCTAATTCCAGTTGAGCTTGCAAACCCGACAGTTGAGACTGAAGTTGCTGCCGCTCTTCAATCGAGCGATCGAACTTAATTTGAATTTCCGACAACTGGTACTGTACCTGCAACCTGCTTTGGCTAGCCGTTTCCAACTGACTCTCAAATTCCGACAGCAGAGCGTGAAATTGAGAACGTTCTGCATCCACCGTCTCTAACTCTGCTTGCATTTCCAGCAATTGAGCGTTAAGTTGCGATCGATCCTGCTCCGCAACTTCTAACTGATATTGAAGTTCTGCCACTTCTGCTAACTGCGACTCAGCTTGTTGAGCATTTTCTAACTGCAACTCAGCAATCAGAGAATCAATTTGCGATCGCTCCTGGGCAATTCCTCCCAAAACTTCTTCCATTTCCGACACTCGATTATTTAAAAAATCTTGCTCGCGAGTCACTGTTTCCAACCGATTTTGCAACTGGGACAATTCAGAATTTAGCTGATTTTCATTCTGCACCTTTTGCCGCAATTCCGAATTTCTGGCATCCAACTGAGCCGCCAAATTCGATATAGCCTCCTGCGAACCATGCATCCGCACCAAATTGCGCGAATTTCGCTTATTCAAAATTAGCCAGCAGACTAAGGCCCCGCCTCCAAATCCTATTAATAAAAGTAATGCTTCCATTTGTTCTATCTAATTGATATAAATTGAGTAATCTTGATGCTTGCCCAAAAAATGGACAGCAACAAATCGCTATCTTACTCAAAGCTATCACAACTTGCAAGCCTGTATTAACTTGGTTCAACAATTTATATTTATTTACAAATACCTTTTGTTTACAGGTAAGGTGCGCCATCCGCACCCTGCAAGCCCAATTAATGCAGCAAATCCACAATATGAGGAATAATTTCGATATGCTGAGTCAACAAATAATCCAACCTATCCGCCAATAAACTAAAAATTAAATCGTTATAACTCATCCCGTATTCCGCCAAACCTAAAGCTACCAAACTCGTCACATTTTTCCCTGGATGTTTCAGATCCGGTTTCGGATTTGCTTCCAAAACATAAAGCGAGCCATCAGCATCACTTCGGACATCAATCCGCACCAAACTATTCAAACTAAACTCCCAATAAATTTTTCTAGCTAACTCAATTAACTTTTGTTTGAGTTCCGGTTCCTCGCTCCCCATCAACCGTCCTCGATCGGCCGTAATCGCTTTTTTATCCATAGAAGTAAAGATGCGTTCGTCAGACTCTAGCACCCGCTCGATTGTCGAAAAAGCAAATGGTTTTGTATTTTTATCAAATCTGCCTTTAGCATAAGTAACATAGCCGCAAACCGCTACACAAAATTCTCGTCCCGGCAAATACTTCTCAATTAAAGCAGTATTGTGAGTGTCTCGGTGAACTTCCGAAACTGCCTGAGACAAACCCTCAATTTTGTCTACAAAATGAACGTGCAGCGAAGCGCGGCCGGATACTGGTTTAACAACAAAAGGCCCTGGATAATCCCCGAAAGCAATGGCAAAACGCTCGTGCAAATTAGGATGCAAAATCCCTTGAGAAGGATGCCAATTCATAAACGGAGCGGTTTTAATTCCGACTGATTGCAGTTCCCGTTTAAAAGCGTGTTTGTTATCTAAAGTTGAACTGTTTAAAGGATTGTGACCGACATAAGGCATTCCCAACATTTCCAACAAAGCGGGAGTGTGACAAACAGGATTGTAGCCCTGGACTCCGCCAGTATTCAGCCACACTAAATGGATGTTGTTTTGTTTGAGTTGTTCCGGCAAGTTCATGTCGTCAGGCATGACAAAGACTTGCTGAAAGCCAATTTCTGCTAAGGCTTTAACAATCTCACGGGCGACTACTTCGTAACTCTTCCAAGCGCGGGGATTGTGAGTTTTGTAAATCACAGAACCAGGGCGATCGCAGTCGCCGCCGAACACCACAGCGATCCGCAATTTAGCAAACATTACCTCCAAATATTGAGGCAGCAAACTAAAGTCATAATGCCAGCGATTTATGCCAATTGATGTTGCAACCATTTAAGTTTTTTTCCTGTGTATTTTATTTTTTATCTGCAGAACGGCTAGATTTTGCCAAATATATTCCCGCCAAAACTACGGAGAAAGCAAACCAATTAAACAAGCTCAAACTTTCCGCAAACAGCACCCAGGCAATAATCGCAGTAATCACGGGTTCTAGGAGCAGGAAAAGAGCGACAAATCCCGACGACAAACGACCGAGACTGTGGATGAGCAGTCCCTGACCGAAAGCTTGACAAATCACCGCCAAACCAATTACAGCCAGCCATCCTTGCCAAGAATAAGGAAAAACTCGATCGCCCGCCAGCACAACCAGTGGCAAAACCAAGATACTGCCAATAAAACAGCGCCACATCAATATAGTTGTCGCCGGAAACTTCGTTCGCAAATGTTCTGCAATCAGCAGATTTCCTGCATAAAACATCGCTGATAAAAGAGCAGCTATGTCGCCGAAAAGAGTGTCTCCTGCAGTTTGCAAATCGTCCATGCCGATCGCAATTGCACCAGACAAAGCCACCGCCAGTCCCACCAAAAACCTGTTGTCAAAGCGCCGCCCCAACAGCAGCCATCCCCCCAAAGTAGTAAATAAAGGAGTTAAGTTTCGCAGTACAGTAGAATTAGCGACATTAGTCTGAGTCAGTGACCATGCCCAGAAACCCAAAGAAGCAGAAGAAACCACGCCTACCGCTGTTAACAGCATCACATCCTGCAGAGTGTAGCTCGATCGCTCTTCAACTTGTGCCCCAGACATTCGGCGGCGCGCAGCATCAGCACCATTCCATAGTCCAAATACTACAGTTGCTATCCACAAACGGTTAAAAACAGTAGCATTCGGGCTGATTTCCCGTTCGCTCAACCTAATAAAAATCGCAGCCAGCGACACCGCTAGCAGCGCCGCCGACAGCGAAACGATCGCCCAAATTTTGCCTTGACTGTCAGCTAATTCACCGTTTTTTAAACTGTCTGGCTTTCCCGAAACAAGAGTTTTGTCTTCAGTTGTTAAGGCAGAGTTTAACTCGGTTTTTTCCAAAACATTGCGCTGAATTTCAATATTTGGCTCTGGCAATCCCAGTTTTTTTGACATTATTAAAAGTTCCAATGAAGGCATAAGGCAGTTGTGTAGAGTGCGTGAACAAATAATATTTGGGCGGCGAAGGGAGTGACTCAAAAGTCACGCACTCTACTTACTAGGGCTGTACCAACTATTTTTTATAGTTATAGCAACCGCCACATCGGTAAGGACAGAAATAAGCTCATGAATAGATCCCTGACCCTTGTAGCATCAACGGTTTGATGCCCGTCTAAAAACTGTCAACTGTCAACTGTCAACTGTCAACTGCTATAACAGCAGCTTAGGTTGAAGGTTTAACAGAAAGCCTTGTCAAAGCCTCCTTTAGTGCCGGCGGCAATTGCCGGATAATCTTGCCCTTGTCACGATCGACACCAACCAAAGTTACCTGTGCTGTCACATATAACTCCTGAGTATCAGCCGATCGAATTTCGTAATCCCAAAGCAGCCTCACGCCCTCGGTAGCAGCGATCCGCGTTCTGACTGCCACAGATTGACCCATTTGTACAGCCCGGTGGTAGCGCAGCGAAAGTTCCACCACTGGCAATTCCAAACCCTGCGCCACCCAGTCTGCATACTCGATGCCAAGAGAGCGCAAACTTTCCACCCTAGCTTCTTCCATCCAAGCAATATAAGTCCCGTGCCAAACCACACCGCTGTAGTCAGTATGGTGAGGGTACACTCGCACCAAATATTCAAACCAGCCCTCAGAGTCCATCCCGCGCCGATTTTGAATAGCACCAGCCGGTGCGAGTTCTGGTTGAGTTCGATCGTTCTCTAACACGTTACAAATTGTTCCAAAACGCTACATTTCTACAAATCATAAAGCAAAGTTCAGGCTTATGCTGGACATTAACTAGCTAGAGTACCAACGCCCTAGTTTAACGTCGCACAAGAAAACTCAACTGTTTTTACCGCCAAAACCATGATAGAAAAAATTTTAGTAGCCGTCGCCGGTCGCGGCTTGTGCGAAGAGATGTTTAATATGTTGATGGACATCCCTTCCTTGCAACAAACCTCTGTCACCGTCTTGCACGTCGTGCCGCCCCAAGTAACATCCGATGGCATGGCCGAGAAATTGGAAGAAGGAGGCAAGATTTTAGCACAAGCAGTCCAGTCTTTGAAAATAGATCCCAGCAAAGTCAACCCGCGGCTCAAACAGGGAGACCCGAAAACCACAGTTTGCCAAGTCGCAGAAGAAGAACAATCCGACTTAGTAATTATGGGTTCCCGGGGACTCGGACGGCTGCAATCGATTTTGGAAAACTCTGTCAGCCAGTACGTTTTCCAGCTAACATCCCGACCGATGTTGTTAGTAAAAGACGACATCTACGTCAAAAAAATCAAGCGCGTCATGGTGGCGGTAGACAAATCAGAAGCTGCCAAACAGTCATTAGAGCTTGCGCTATCTTTGGTTAAAGAAGTCAGCGGCGGAGAGATAATTTTAGTACACGTCACCAAAGATTTGACGGGAAAAGCCAGCGAAGATTTAACAGGAAGTGCTGAAAAAGACCCCGTATTAGCTCCGGCAGTAGCACTAGCGAAACAAATGGGAGTTAGCTACCGCTGCGTGAGTGCTACAGGCAAGCCAGGGGAAGAAATTTGTCGGATTGCAGACGACTTGAATGCCGACTTGTTGGTAATCGGTTCCCCCGATCGGCGACCCAACGTTGCCAAAAACTTTGTGGATATCGATCGACTCCTGGGAAATTCGCTATCAGACTACGTGCGAGTTTATGCCAACTGTCCCGTCTTGCTAGCCCGCACAGTCGGCTAGAATCTCATCGTTAAGAGTTAGCAGCTAACACTCAACAGTTAATAAAAAAAGCGCCTCAGCAAAAAGCTGTTGGCGCTTTTTTTTGCAAGCAGCAAAGCCAGACAGAAATAGCAGCAGTTGCTAATCTTTTCTACCTTGACGGCTAGCAGTTTGAATGTACAGAATGATTAGAAAAACACTGGGAACCAATACAAACAGAATGGTTGCCACAAACCCTAAATCGTTAACTTCCATGAAGACGCTCGCCTCTATCGGAAAATAGAAAAACACACACAACTAGGATATCACTCAAAGGCAAAAGGCAAACTCGAATACAGAAGTACATCAGCAGAAGGCAGTAGTAGACAGTGGAATAGGAAAAAAATCAAAATTCAGAATCCAAGAATTTTTATTTCCTTCTGCCCTATGCCCTATGCCCCATGCCCTATGCCCCATGCCCTATGCCCCATGCCCACCGGCAGTTAAGGTTTAGTCTTCACGCTCACCTGGCCGTTGACCATAGCTTGACAAGCCAACCGATAGTTTTCGGGCTTTTTCTTGAGCTTGCGGTTCTCAAAGTCAGTGCGGGGCGACAGATTTTCACTGCCATCGACAATTTCCACAATGCAGGTGCCGCATTGACCAATGCCCCCGCAATTCATCATCTTTCCCGAAAATGTGTACAAATCGATGCGGTTTTCTAGAGCTTTGAGCCTCAAATTGGCCCCGTCTGCTGCGATGACTTCCTGATTTTCCTTTACAAACTTGATATTGGCCATTGCCGATCCCTTAACGCAGTTGACATGGAACTCTATTACAAAATATTAACTAATGTGTCGGACGTTTAATACCCGATGTCTAATTGCCTTTGTGATTAAAGGTCGTGAAACCTAGCTATCCCGTAGGAAATCGCCCCAACTCAATCTCAAGGAGCATCCGAGAGGTTATTCGTCGGGAGATTGCTCACAGCCCGCTGGATAGACGAAAGTCCCAGGTTGTAGGTGACAATTGCCGACAATCGGTTTCTCTCAGCCCTAGTCAAATCAGTTTCCGCCTGAATGACATCCGTCTGAGTACCCACCCCAGCTTGAAAGCGCAGTCTGGCCAAACGCAGAGCTTCCCTTGATTGCAAAACCCCCGCCTCAGAAGTTTCGATATTCTCAAAACTCGACTCTAAGCCATAATAAGCTTGTTCCACTTCCCGGCGCACCTGATTGCGGAGTTGGTCGAATCGACTTTCGGCGATTGTAATATCAGCATCCCGCTGTTTTACCCTGGCGTTCGCCGCGCCCCCATCGAAGATACTCCAAGTCAGACTCGCCCGGATCGAATAACCATCGGCCCAGCCGCGAGCAGCAAACGGATCGGGGTTATCAGGGTCTTGTCCCAGTACGTTGTAACTACCCCCAACACTCAGTTGAGGCAAACGCCCCGCCTGAATCGATCGCCTCTGCTGATTGCTGATATCCCTCTGTACCAACTGCTGTTCCAACTCGGGGCGATTCCTAAAAGCCTGCACGATACTTTCTTCCAAAGACAGCCTCCAAGGTGCGGCTTGCTCTACCGGGTCAGCCGCTGTCAAGTTCGCCGACTGGCTGATATTCAAAATCTCAGCCAGACGCCGCTGGGCCACTCGCTGGTCACGACGGGCCAATGACAGTTGTTGCTGTTCGTTAGCCAAATTTGCCTGAGCCTGCAACACAGCAAACCGGGTTCCGACCCCTGCCCGTTCCAGGGCTTCGGCATCCCGCAAACTTTGCTCGGCATTTCTGACCGAAGCTTGGCGGATGGCAACTTGTCCGTCCGCGTTTTGCAAGGTGTAGTAAGCCTCAGCAGTGTCGAAGCGCAGTTCCTCGGCTTGGCGTTCCACATCCAGTTCCCGAAGGCGCACCTGTTCCTCTGCCGCGCGGATGTTAGCGCGCCGCCTTCCGAACAAATCGATGTCATAGTTCAACTGCAAAGTGCTGTTGAGACTGTTGTTGCCGAAATTTGTGCCGGCTTGCTCGGCGGGCTGCCCGGTTCGGTTAGCCAGAGCGTTGAGGCGGCGCTGTCCAGCCCGGATTCCGAGTTCTCCGCCGGCACTCACAGACCGGCTGGCGTCCATTTGAAAATTCAGGTCTGGATAAAGAGCAGCTTGCTGTTCGCGCAAAGCGGCTCTGCTTTGTTCCACTTGCTGTCCGGCGATTTGCAAAACTTGGCTGTTGCGGCGGGCGAGGTCGATCGCTTGCTGCAAGGTAATTGACTCAGTTTGCTCGATCCTGACATCCTCCGGCTTTGTCGGAAACAGCAGCGGATTCGGGTTGGGTTCCAGGGAAGTCGGAGGCTTGGTATCTAAAATGCCCCTCGGAGGCACAGGGGGGAAACTTTCGTTGGGAGTGCCCCGGAGAATGGGTACCGGGGAACTGGGCACAGGAACATTGTTGGGAGGGTTCGGGGAAGGCTGCTGAACCTCTGTCGGTTCCAAACCTCTTAGTGGTGTGGAACCGCCCTGAGACAGAGTTGATGGGGAAGCCGGAGCAGCCTGTTGAGGTTTTGATGCTTGCTCGGGCCCGGTTGCGGAAGTTGATGCGATATTCGCTCCCCCTTGCTGCGGAGACTCGGAGGTTTGCGGGTTAAGGGCGATCGACTGTTCGGGATCTGAGGCTGATTCTGGCGCTTTGTTCGAGGTCGATCGAACTTTCTGCCCTAATTCGAGCTGATTGAAGCGGGGGGAACTGTCCAGAGATTGAGCCGGGGGCTGTGCTGAAGCACTCTGTGCGGCGTTGCTGAAAGTAATTGCAGCGCCCACTCCGACTACGATAATTTGACGAAAAACACGCATAATTTTTTAATTACTCTGCAATCCTAGAGACAATTTTAGAGCAAGATTGAGGTCTCAAGTTTCTAGTCTGTAGCCTGAACTCGACGGTTACAAGTCACAATTACCCTACTCATCTTAACTTTTGAATGTTCGATCGACATTTACAATTGAACTTCAGCATTTGCCAGACCGATCGCCGCCGAGATTAGTTCCTCTACGCCACTCACCGGCAAAATCCGGGTTTTGAGCGAGTTTTCGAGCTGTTCTACGGTCATATCATCGAGAAAACGCGGTTCCCCCTGTTTTAGCATCACCGAGGGCAGCAAGATGCCATCTCCCAAGTCTCGCCCCTGCAAAGCTTCGAGCAAATCTTGCCCGGTGAGCAAACCCGTGACAGTGATAGTTTGTCCCCAGTAGCGGCTGGAGAGTGCTGCCATATTGACAGACAAGCCGGGAATCTGGTTGAGTTGTTGTGCGATCGGCTCAAAAGCTTTTTCAACAGCATTTCCCACCACCCAAACCAACCTACGAGGTGGAATAACCGGCAGCGGTTGCAGCTTAGCAAAAGCCGCTTCAAACTGCCCAATAAACTGGCGAATCGAACCCACACCATTACCAATTTGGGGATAATCCTCATAATCTGCCGCCGACGGCAAATCTAAACCAGCGATTAAAAACCACTCATCAGCCAGCCAAATACAGCGCGATTTTGAACTCTTTTTCTTAGTTTTTCCGCCACCTTTTCCCTGACTCAAAACCCCTTGAATTTTCTGCACTTGCGCGATGACTTCCCGCGCTTTTTCGGCAGTTACAGCAATTAATTCATCTGCCGCAGGGCGAAAGCGAGTTAAACCCACCGGCACCACAGCCACCGATGCCACAGCCGGGATATTTCCGGTATGAAACTTTGCCAAATCTAACAAAGTCCGTTCCAAATGTTCGCCATCATTAATTCCCGGACAAACAACAACTTGAGCATGAATTTGCAAACGGCGCTCTTGAAACCATTTAATTTGTTCGAGAATCTTCCCAGCCCGAAAATTTTTCAACAAGCGAATTCGCACATCCGGTTCCGTAGCGTGCACGGAAACGTAGAGAGGAGAAAGCCGCATTTGTTCGATTCGGTTCCACTCTTTTTCAGTCAAATTAGTGAGAGTGAGATAGCTGCCATAAAGAAAGCTGAGGCGATAGTCATCATCTTTGAAATAAAGAGTTTCGCGCTTTCCCGAAGGTTGCTGGTCAATAAAGCAAAAAGGGCAGCGGTTGTTACACTGAATTAGTCCGTCGAAGAGGGCGGTTTCAAATTCCACACCCAAGTCTTCGTCATACTCTTTTTCTATTTCTAACTTGTGAGTTTTGCCTTTGGTATCTAAAACTTCTAGTTCGAGAAATTCATCGGCGCACAGAAATTGATAGTCGATTAAGTCGCGGGGTTTTTGGCCGTTAACGGCGACGATGGAGTCTCCGGGTTCAAATCCCATTTCGGCGCAGATGCTGTCGGGGATAACTTTGGTAATTCTGGCTGGTTTGGTTGAGGATTCGCTCATAGGATCGCGAGAAAATTTTGAGAGGTTTAATAAAGTATTTTTAAGAGACTTTTTGTATACTTGAACCTGTAAATAGAATTATAATACTATCTCCCCTACACCTGGATCTGCAACACAATTATAAGTTAGCACCCATCAGTCACGCTACCACGAATCTCGCGCCCTACAGGTGCTTTTCCTGCCGAAGCGCCTTCAAGAGACCAAGTGTCCTAGCTGTCGCGGCCAAGCGATTCGGATGGATGTTTGCTTCCGTCGGCGGAAGAAATCAGATCGCAAGCAATAGGCTATGGTACGCTTCTGGATCGAACGTGGGTTTGTTTTTCAAAAGGTCGATCGCCGGGAAGCCTACCCCGAGAAGCTCGATCGAGCGAAAGCCTTTGTGGTTCAATTCAAATAGCAAGGGCTGATCGACAGCACAATAAAAACGCCCCCACAGACCGCCTACGCCCGCCCAAAAGTAGCAGTTTGCAGTGTGGGAAGCACGCCGTAAACCCCCAAAATAACTATCCCGATGACAGCTAACCAAGGGCTTTTGCTTTCACGCAACCACAGCTCAAACACTTGCCCACAGGCGATTTCGCAGATTCTCGCTCATGCACAAAACCACAAAGATTGGATCAATTGCATCATATTATGTGCGATCGAATGCCTTGTGGCTAAAATTGAATCATTGATTTTTCCTGTGGCTTACTGTAATGGATAAGGCTAAAACTTACATTGGCAAATTAAAACCGCGATATTCCTTCATCCTCAACCCGTATCCCGATATCAGGTTGAGCAAATGTCCGAAGTGTCAAAAACTGACACATCTGCGGAAATTTGCTTTGTTTATCTCGATTAAGGGCGTGGGGCCAATAATACAGGGAAAAACCTGTCGCTACTGCTCGAAATGCGAGTTGATTATGGCGCATCAAGATGAATTGGAGGCAGAATTGACGGTGGGCTTGCAGAAAATTGCACCGCAGGCGATCGGCAACGAATATTTTGTTGTCGGAACGTTCGATCAAAAGCTGTGGCAGCACCAACTCCAAAATAAAGAAAAAGAAACCGATGTGGAAAAGGACATATTCAACCATTTGGCTGACTTCAAAACAATGCTAAATTTGGAGGTTGAACCGGGAGGTTGGCATCGAAACTAGATATTCGATTTTGGGAGTTGCTGGCGATCGTAAATTAGTACAATCGCTTGCCAATTTAGATGATAATTCCCACTGCTGAAGTAACTATTTTAACAGTTTCGATGCTGCTTGCAAATCTTAAAATCATCCCATCATGTCTGGTAGGTTGACAAATTTAAGATTAGTTTGTAGTGCGGACTAAAGTCCGCAACTTGGAGCGGACTTTAGTCCAGCCGACTCATGGGATTATAACAAAAAGACTCAAGCATCTGGTTCTTCAGAAGTTGTGCGAAACCCTCCTAAAGTTGAGAAAGGGGTAATGTTTGTCCAGTTATGGCTTGCTGCCAAGATTGGCGAAAGCTTGCTGCTGAAAAATCTGTATCTTCTTCTGTTGTTGCAGCTTCAGTTTCCAGAGAATGGGTGCGTTGGATAATACCGGATAGTGTTTTGAGTAGTTCAAGCTGTTCTGTCAATGACAGTGACTGAGCAAGATCGATCGCTTGTTGAAGTTGTGAAGTCATAGCAAATCCTCCTTGTTTTATTTTACATTAGTTTCCTACGATCGCATACCACAAACTCACCATGAGGCACAAACTCGCTAAATGCTGAGGAATCAAAGATTTAATCGATCGCTTAGCAATTTGTTGAGTCACAAATATCGTCACCAACAATGAGACAATCAAAGTAAAACCTTGCAAAAAACTAATCACCGCTGGATCTCCTACAAAACTCGGCAAATCATCTCTAATTTGTCCGAAAGTGGCAAAAGTTACCGGAAGCACTCGCCCGCCTTCCTGCAAACCCAATCGCCAATAATGAGCCAAACTACCGCCCCAGACTAGGGGGAGATATCCGTAGGCAAGAGAGACAAATGAGAGAGGTTTATAGGTTGTAAATGGAATAGTTTTTGCTTGTCCCAATCGGTAAATTGCCTGCATGACGGCATAAGCTACTAACGGAATCAGCGGCGGGATAATTAACACCGCTAGCGACATTCCTAAATGAGGTAAAAATTGCTCTAAATTGATACCCAGCCCCAACAAACTATCGATTTCCGGTAAGCGATGGAGATAGATACCGCCTAATAAGAGAAATAACAAGGCAACTTCATAACTGTGAGGAACGTGGGTTGTCCATAATTCGATTCCCGGAGGGCGCACATTTAATTCTACCGACCGATGGGGACAAGCTTTTAAGCAAGTCATGCACAAGACGCAATCTTTATTATCAGTTAATTGGGCGGGATGGGAATAAATTGGACACCCATTAGTGGTTAATCCTTCCCCCAATCCCGGGCCGCCTTTATAGCATTGGTAGGTGGTGCATTCCGCCGCGCAGGTTCCTTGTTGGGCGCGCAATTCGATAATTGAAAGTTTAGCAAATAATCCATTCATCCCTCCGATGGGGCATAAATATCGACACCAAAACCGCCTTTCAAAAATTAGCGAAAAAATTACCGCGCCCGCCGTAATTAGCAATAACAAACAACTGGATAAATAGGCGGTATTTTCTAAATTCCACAACTCTTCCCAGAGAAAGATTAGGGTAAATAGTCCGAATAAAAACCAACCACCCCATTTTTCGGCTAATTGGCGCGGCCATTTTTTGAGAGTTCGCGGGAAAAATTTTAGCGATAGTTTTTGGACGATTTCCCCATAAATCATAAAAGGGCAAAAGGCACACCACAATCGCCCGACGAGGGGGAATAATAATAACATCAACGGCCACCACCACGCCCAAAAAATATTGAGAGCAAAATTATGCTCTCTATCTTGGGGAGCAACAAATAGGATGATTACTACTAATGCAAATACCCAACTGGTAAACCAATAATTCACGCGATCGGGATACCAATCACTCCGTAAAAATTGCCTAAATTTAGGATAGATATTTAATAAATTCAGGCGAAATTTTTGTTTTTTCGCCGCCTGGGCCCAAAATACTTCTTCGGTTAGTACCTGACTTCCCTGGGCTTGAACTAAAGCGCGATCGACCATTCCCTGCAATTCCTGTAAATTACCTGGAAAATCGTAGGTTTGCAAGCGGCGAATTGCTTCCGGTGTGACTTGGGGCTTGACTAATTTCTTTTGGCGACCAAGAATATTGAGATAATAGTTGACTTGTGCCTCTAAATCTGTTTTTCGCACCCGCAAGGATGGGACTTTAATCTTGTGTTGTGTCAGCTTATCTAGCTTAGGCTGCACAATTTCTGAGATTAAAATTATGCGGGCATTAGTAGAACGCGGTGGCGGTGGTATTTGTCCTTCTCTGACTACTAGGGTATAGGTTCCATCTGTTAATAATTGCTGAATTTTGGGGCATAATTGAGCGGGTAATTCTTGCACGTCATTGAAAATTAACGTCCCTTCGCCCAACCATTCCAACAATCCCGGTTTGCCGCCCAAACGCCCGAATAATTCCGCTCCATTAGCCTGAAGCAAGGCACTTTTGATCTGAATAACTGGTTCGTTGCGGCGGTGGGAACCGAAATGAATTAAAGCAGCTAAATTATCTTTTTCTAAACCAGGTTCGCCAGAGATTAATACCGATCGATTGTCACTCGATGCTGTGCGAATTTGTTGGCGCAATTTCACTGCATAACGGCTATTGCCAATTACTCCGCGTTTCGCCCTTGGTACTAGATAGCTGCGGAGGGCGTTTTGACGCTCTCTTTCGTAGGCGATTTCTGATTCTAGCTGCTCTAATTTCGCAGCCAAGCGTTGAGCGTAGGCTTCGGTGATGCGTGGATATCTTTCTAGCAAACTGCGCCAGCGTGAGGCACTAATTACCCAAAATTGACATTCTGTACGGGCAATAATTCGACTATCTGCCGGTTGCGATCGCTGGAGGGCGGATAAATTGACGATCGCCCCCGGTAACAAACTACTCCCCCACATTAAGCCCGGTTGTTTGCGCCGGTAGCGATCGGCTTGTCCACTTTCTAGGATGTAGAGATTGGTGACGGGCGTATCTTCGATTACCACTCGAAATCCCGTGGGAAAAGTTGCCATTTCCATTTCCAGCGCGATCGCCTGTAAAATGTCGCGGGATAATATGCCTAATTCGGTGTTCGATTCGAGCCAGTTAACTAATTTTTCGGTAGACATCGCTTAGCCTCGGCGAAAGCCGAATCGTGGTGGTTGGTGTAAAATATATATTTTTGTGCTACATCAATATTAACTGCTGGGAACGACTAGCATTTTGAGTTTGAGTGTGGTGTTAATTTTCTGTCTTCAGCATAGCCGATCGACACTCCCCGCTCTAATATATTTTTTCTGCACGTCCTCCTGCAATCTGCACATTAAAAGTGATTCCCGATCGCCCAGGCTGCCATCCGAGTTGCACCGCTTGCCGTATCCATTGTGCTACATCAGAGGGTTTTGCTGGTAATTCACAGTTAGTTGTACTCCTATCTTGAGGATGAGGTCGATCGGTGATGATAACTAAAACCGAACCCCGTTTTTCAGCGTGTTCGACACCAACATGAAGATTTCCGCAACCGTAGTCTGCTTGCGTATTAGTAGCTTGTCTTCGGATTAGCCAGATGAAAGGCTCCCTATCAACAATTATTTTTCTTGTTCCTTTTTTCGGTATTGACATAGTTTGCTAAGCTCGTTAGCGTAAAGGTAAAAATCGCACTTGCCCTTCCCATTCTCCTTCCCGACTGCACTCAGCTATTAGCAAAATTTCCTCGATCGCCAAACCTACGGAAACACGGCGACTGACTTCAAATAACCCAGGCATTGCAAGACCTGCTTGCATTCGCTCATAGGCGAAGTTGGTCATCGTTGCTACATCGTGAATTAGTACCACGCGCCCTTGCTGCGCTGCCCATTCTAAGACAGTTGGGTCGTCTGCTTCGATCGACCCCATATCTTGAACGCGGACAATATCAACGTCGGGATTCCGCCGCAGAATACCTCAGACAATCTGATTCTTAAAGTTCTCGTCTACCAAGAATCGCAGCATATAAAAATACCCTTTTTTGTTACGTCTTGCTAATAGACGATCGCGTATTCCAACTGGGTTAAAATGCCTTTCTGCTTCCTGATGAACTTCTGCAGCAAGACGTTGACGTTCCATCAGATAAGCGTTAACTTCGGATTGGTGTCGCAAGTAGTAGCCGATCGCAAAATAAATATCGGAAAGTTGAAGAGACGGGTACTGTTCCCTGATTTCTTCTGCTGTGCATCCTTCAAGAAAAGCTTTCATTCAGTTGACAGTTGACAGTTGACAGTTGAGTGCGACCTCTACCTAGAAGGAAGAGGATTGGAGTAATGAATAGTTTTCTTTTAATTTCTCCCGATCAGGGAGAGGCTTTAAACCAATTCTTTCTGGTAATGAGTGTATCTAGGGTGACGCGGGTTCTGCTAACGCGAATCACACCGTTTGCATCAGCCACCAGCGGAATTGGTTCAGCCGTAGGAACAAGTAGCATTTTGAGATTGATGGCAGTGTTAGTTTTCTCTCTTTAGGATAGCAGTTTGCTAAAGTCGATCGCCTTTGCAATCAGCATAAGTTCTGGGTTGTGAATTTAGCTGAGCTGTGACAAGATATATCAAAGATGTGGATATATTTATGAAATTCAAAATTTTGACTGGATGCGTCACAGGGTTAGTTATTTCTGTTACCACAAATGTACTTTTTTGTCAACCCAGACGTGCGGGAAATGAGAGCTTTTTTAACAGTGGTACTCTCAAATATATTAGCACTGGGATTATGAATGCAGAACCCGTGGTGTGCGCTGCTGTTAATCAAGATGATACTTGTACGAATAGGACTTCGCTATTCACCCTGAAGCAGGGGAGTGATGCTGATGCTACCTTGAAAAAACTGCCAAAAGTTGACTTAACAGTTGTAGAGTTTACCAACAGTCAAAAGTACAGCGTTGCTAAGATTTCCAACTCAGATTTGGCGGCAGGGACGAAAGCTGAGGATTTTTTTATTCTGGGTGAGGATAAGTATCAAAAAGGAGATTATAAAGGTGCTATAGCCGCTTACACTCAAGCAATTGCGCTTAATCCTAACTATGCCCAAGCCTACCACAACCGGGGAATTGGCCGCTCTAAATTAGGAGACAAGCAGGGTGCGGTAGCCGATTACAACCAAGCTTTACGAATTAATCCTAACTATGCCAAAGCCTACTACAACCGAGGAATTGCCCGCTCTGACTTAGGAGACAAGCAGGGTGCGGTAGCCGATTATAACCAAGCTTTACGAATTAATCCTAACTATGCCCAAGCCTACAACAACCGGGGACTTGCCCGCTTTAAGTGAGGAGACAAGCAGGGTGCTGTAGCCGATTACAACCAAGCTTTGCGAATTGAGCCTAACCATGTTAATGCCTACTACAACCGGGGACTGGCCCGCCGTGACTTAGGAGACAAGCCGGGTGCGATTCAAGATTTTCAGAAAGCAGCAGACTTATATCAGAAGCAAGGAGATAAAAATAATTATGCAAAAGCCATTAACATTCTTAGGAGACTTCAATAAACTGCTGCCTTACTAATCGCTATAGCCTGTTTAACACCTGACAAATCGTTTGTCCTTCCATCTGAGCGAAGTTTGTACGAGGAACCTAGCTTTGAAGTTCCTCCCAGTCGATCGCTTGCAATTAGTGTATAAAGGCGAGTATGTTTAATTTCAAAGCTATTTTCTTGCCAGGTAAAATCAATGAAAATTTTTAACAAACGGACGATCGCGTTGATTGGTGCAGTTGCAATAAGTGCGATCGCACAACCAACCCCAGTTTTTGCTATATCTGCTCAGGTTCCGAGTGCGTCTGTGGTGGCTGCGCCCAAAACTGAGGATTTCTTTATTCAGGGTGAGGAAAAATATGAAAAAGGAGATTATCAAGGCGCTATAGCGGCTTACACTCAAGCAATCGTGCTTAATCCTAATTATGCCGAAGCCTACAACGGCCGGGGAAATGCCCGCTATAGTTTAGGAGACAATAAGGGTGCTGTAGCCGATTTCAACGAAGCTTTGCGAATTAATCCTAACTATGTAGATGCCTACACCAGCCGGGGGAATGCCCGCGATGACTCAGGAGACAGCCAGGGTGCACTCGCTGATTACAACGCAGCTTTACGAATTAATCCCAACGATACCTCAGCCTACTACAACCGGGGAGTTACCCGCTCTCGTTTGGGAGACAAAAAGGGTGCACTCGCCGATTACACCGAAGCTTTGCGAAATAATCCTAACTATGCCTCTGCATACAACAACCGGGGAATGGTGCGCTCTGATTTAGGAGACAACCAGGGTGCTGTAGCGGATTTCAACGAAGCTTTACGAATTAATCCTAACTTATTAGAAGCCTACGGCAACCGGGGACTTGCCCGCTCTGAGTTAGGAGACAAGGAAGGTGCGATCCTCGATTTCAACCAAGTTTTACGAATTAATCCTAACGATGCTCTTGCTTACTATTACCGGGGGATTATCCGTTATGTTTCAGGAGACAATCAGGGAGCTGTAGCCGATTTTAACGAAGCTGTGCGAATCAATCCTAACTGGGCCGAAGCCTACACCAACCGGGGGAATGCTCGCGATGATTTAGGAGACCGTCAGGGTGCACTTGCCGATTACGATCGAGCTTTGCAAATTAATCCTAACTTTGCCGATGCCTACTTAAACCGGGGCGTTGCCCGCTCTCGTTTAGGAGACACGCAAAGTGCTTTAGCCGATTACGATCGAGCTTTGCAAATCAATCCTAACTTAGCCGGCGCCTACTTGAGCCGGGGAATTGCCCGCGCTGAAGGGGGAGACAAGCCCTGACAGGTGTAGGTTTTTTACAATTAGGAGGAATTACAGGCATAAAATTCATCTACAGGGGTATCAGGGAAAGA
>NZ_JAUBRH010000033.1:0-71276 GCF_036701775.1 Microcoleus sp. N9_A2
GAGCCGTCCGAATCATGTCGTCGATGATTCGATATTGCTCCGCTTTGCCTTTCAACTTAAACTCTAAAACTATCATTAGAATAGTTTATCACTTTTGCTAAAACTTTTACTTATAAATCTGTAGAGTTAACAAGTCTTCACACTTTTTATAATTAAAGCCGTCCTATAAAGACGGGGCTTTAGACCCAACTTTCTGGTAAGAAAACAGCATTGCCATCTCCTGGACAAACAAACATAGTCCTGGACACATCAAGCCAAAGAAACCCGGTTTTTTACCCAATCTGTCGGCTACAATCAAGTATTTTCCTAAAAACCCGGTTTCTGACCACCCGTGCGTCCAAGACTATATAGCGGTTCTCTAAAAAGTGAGGTATGCCCTATGCCCTATGCCGGATAGTACCTCATCTTTTTGAGAAAGACTATATCTATCCCAATCGGGAAATCAATTCATCAGCCGATAACTGAGGCAATTGTTCCAACAACAATGTCAACTCTGCGACAGGTAAAGCCAACAAATTAGCAACCATTGCAGGTAAACTATCGCCAAATTCATTTAACCGCAGTCCCAAGACATTTTCTGCTAACAATCTCACCGCTTCTTGCCTGCCTGCAGCATCCACCGCGAGCATAGATATCGCCAGTAAAATCACCGTAAAATCGGCAGCAGGTATCCTGGACACAGGAGAGAGAAATGCTATCATCAACGAGTCTAGTTCTCCAAATCTCACTCGCAGAAAGTTCTCTAAAATTAAGCGCTGTTGTTCTTGTCTTCCTTGTTCTAATCCTTGCTCTAATCCTTGCTCTAATCCTTGTTCCTGTGCTGCTTGTAACTGTTCTTGAAAGAGAGGTGCGATAGTCATAATTAACTCCCGGTCTTCTGTTTCTATGGGCTGTTCTAAATTTGCTACTAAGTTTGATTGCAGTCGATACAGCAATTCTAACGCATTAGTTCGCAGGGGGTTGTCTGTAGCCAAGGCGATCAACTCGGCAACTGCTTTTTCCTGCACCTTTCCTCTGCCCAAAATCCTCAGCCACAAGGTTTCTGGAGTTTTTGGCAACTGATGGATTACCACAATTGCCGATCGCAAATATTCCCCCAAAAAATAGATTCCCGGCATCCAATTGGGTTCGTCTGGTTGTGCGCGAAACCCGTTTAACAGCGATTCTGACGCTGTGGGAGTGAGAATCCACAATTTCGGAAAATCATTTTCGTTAAGTCGAATATTGTCTCTTCTGGCTTCTCGCTCTAATTCGCTCTGAATATCAAACAATTTGCTGATGCAACCGACAACTTCCCTGATAGTTGCCGGGTTGCGGAACGGTTCAAAAATTGCCGTCGCAGTTGCTAGTTGCCCCAACAATCCTAAGTTTTTGATATGTTCTGGGACTGTGGCTTCATGAGTAAAGTAAACATCAATTTCTCGCACTTCGGAAGTGACATCGCGACCGATATTGACTGTTCCTAATGGAGACAGCATCTCTTCTAGGTATTCTTTGGCAAAGCGATCGTGAATTAATCGAGTCATTCGATTTTAGATTTTAGATTTTAGATTCACTGCATCAGTTGATTTTATCACGCTTTCAAGCAATACTTTAGGTTTTCTGTCATTGCGACGAAGGAAGCAATCGCCAAGACTTAGATTGCTTCGTTCCTCGCAATGACAATTATGAAAATTGACTTGTATCAACAATTAAACTCTCTCAAATAAGAATATTCATTATAAAAATTGCATAGTCCCGCGCCGGACACGGCATTGCCGTTTTCCTACAGATATCGGGTATAATTTAGAAGATTTAGTCCTAGTTTTCAGAATTGGTATGATGCAGCAACAATACCTAACAATTAAACAACTTACTGAAGCGGTAAAAGGCACAATTACGCCTCGGATGGTGCGGCATTATCACGCTTTGGGGCTGCTATCTCCGGCCGTGCGATCGACTTCTAACTACAGACTTTACACCCGCAGCGACGTGCAAAGACTTCAAAGAATAGTCGCACTCAAGCAACAAGGCTTTCAACTGTCTCACATCCGCAAATTGTTAGAAACTGATGCGGATGCTTCCCCTGACACGCTGGTGGCGGCTTTGCAACAGCAATATCTGTCGGTAATTCAGCAGATTGTTCGCCTCCGAGAAACGGCTTGTGCCCTCGAAGGATTGCTGGGGCGGGATCTTTCGTGTCAAGCGGTGCAAGCGGGCGCACTGGCGCAATTGAGGGTGTTGCAGGCCCAAACTGACGGGGAGTTGGGACAGTTGGAACAACTTTGGGAGGGTTGGGATGCGGGGGCGCACACTCACCCGGAGGATTTTGGGGAGTCGTTGCAGCATTTGTTGCCGGATTTGAGCGATCGCTCGGAAATTGAGGTAGACTTGCTTTCTAAACTGGTGTTAGCCTGCGGTGATTGTTCGCTGCTGCCGTTTGTGAAGTTGAGCGAAACGGCGATTAAATCGGCGCGGGAAGCTTTGAAAAATCAGTGTCAAATTGTGGCTGATGTGCCGCCTGTTTTTGCGGCTTTGGATGGGACTAGATTGGCGCATTTGGGAACAAGTATTGCAACTTTAATTGATGATCCGCACATCAATGCTGCGGCGGAAGCGGAACAGGAATTCTGGCAGCAGGGTGAGTGGTTTGATAAGTTGTTGAAACTCGAAAAAGGATGTATATTAGTGATAGGATATGCGCCGTCTGTGCTGATGGCGGTTTGCGAGGCGATCGAGAGTGGGCAACTGCAACCGGCTTTGGTGATTGGAATGCCGATCGGTTTTAGTCATTCTCCGGTGGCGAAACGGCGGTTAGTGCGATCGGGCGTTGCTTATATTACGACTGTGGGAACTTTTGGCGGCGGGTTGTTGGCGGCGGTTGCTTTGAATGCTTTGGTTGAGTCTTTGATTGAAAAGCCGAATTGTCACTGTCATCTTAAGTGAAGATGGGATTTAGGTTGGTTGTGGCGAAGAAGGAGTCAGGAGTCAGGAATCTGGAGAAGAATACTCTCTTTCCTCCTGTCTCCTCCTCTGGTGAATACTTCCGAAAGTTTTAATCCCTGATAGGGAGTTTGGTTAATTGCGGCCGATACGATCTGGGAAATTGCCCCCATCTACTTCGTTTCAATCCCTGATAGGGAGTTTGGTTAATTGCGGCAATGCTTGCGGCTGCGGATGTAATCGATGTGGCGTGTTTCAATCCCTGATAGGGAGTTTGGTTAATTGCGGCCAGTGCCGCCTCTGCCTTTGCGACGTTTGATGCCGTTTCAATCCCTGATAGGGAGTTTGGTTAATTGCGGCGAAATTTCCCCGCACTACGACAATTTACGATTTAGTTCGTTTCAATCCCTGATAGGGAGTTTGGTTAATTGCGGCAAAGGCGGTACAATGCTACGTGGATGCTATTAAAGTTTCAATCCCTGATAGGGAGTTTGGTTAATTGCGGCTTGCTCCCTATTGTGCCTTATTAGCCCTTCTAGGTTTCAATCCCTGATAGGGAGTTTGGTTAATTGCGGCGAAAGAGCGGCCGATCGGTTGGAACTTATGGGAAAAAGTTTCAATCCCTGATAGGGAGTTTGGTTAATTGCGGCTTGGAGTGCTGGGATATTTTTCTCTCACAAAAGCGCGTTTCAATCCCTGATAGGGAGTTTGGTTAATTGCGGCTTTGTTGGATTTTCTTGCTTTCCCATGTGTAAAAATTGTTTCAATCCCTGATAGGGAGTTTGGTTAATTGCGGCTAAAACCTTTTTCAACGACTAAAAGGGTGTAAAGAAGTTTCAATCCCTGATAGGGAGTTTGGTTAATTGCGGCCCTTGGTCTTTCGCTAGTTCTCAAGAAGAATGGATCGAGTTTCAATCCCTGATAGGGAGTTTGGTTAATTGCGGCTAAGCAATTGGAGATAGGAGCGTCCGCTATCCCTCTGTTTCAATCCCTGATAGGGAGTTTGGTTAATTGCGGCGCTGCTCCCCTTGACAGAGTGTTTGCTCGCGTGCTCTGTAAAGTTTCAATCCCTGATAGGGAGTTTGGTTAATTGCGGCTTTTTCTTAGATAGATAAAACTATTATACTCTTGTTTCAATCCCTGATAGGGAGTTTGGTTAATTGCGGCTTCTCCGCCCCCCGTCAGCATTTACGCAGAAGGGTTTCAATCCCTGATAGGGAGTTTGGTTAATTGCGGCCTGACGGACTCTCACCGCATCAAGGATGGAGCAAGTTTCAATCCCTGATAGGGAGTTTGGTTAATTGCGGCCCAGCTAATCTGCAGCATCGAGCGCAAAGAATTTGGTTTCAATCCCTGATAGGGAGTTTGGTTAATTGCGGCATTATGGAACAAGAACGGGCTTATTCAATCACAAATGTTTCAATCCCTGATAGGGAGTTTGGTTAATTGCGGCTTTGAAGGCGTGCGCTTCATCTATAAATAAAGCATCGTTTCAATCCCTGATAGGGAGTTTGGTTAATTGCGGCGGTAAATCGAGTCGTCGCCCCCAGCAGTTTAGCCTGTTTCAATCCCTGATAGGGAGTTTGGTTAATTGCGGCGCTATCAGTTCTGCTATCACTTTTTGCAATCACTGATGTTTCAATCCCTGATAGGGAGTTTGGTTAATTGCGGCTATGGGCGCGATCGATGCGATACCTGGATTCCTGGAAAGGTTTCAATCCCTGATAGGGAGTTTGGTTAATTGCGGCCAAAGAATGAACACAAGATAATTCAACAATATTGCGTTTCAATCCCTGATAGGGAGTTTGGTTAATTGCGGCGCTACTTCTTGCCAATTAACGCCCGGAATAGCGTTTCAATCCCTGATAGGGAGTTTGGTTAATTGCGGCGCTAGCTTCTAATAATTCTTCAAATCTAGCAAGTGTAGTTTCAATCCCTGATAGGGAGTTTGGTTAATTGCGGCTTGCGCTCCATTCTCGTAGTCAATAGAGTTAGTTTCAATCCCTGATAGGGAGTTTGGTTAATTGCGGCTAAATTAGGTGAAACCCTTGTAGCGCATGGATTTGTTTCAATCCCTGATAGGGAGTTTGGTTAATTGCGGCTACCCATTTGCCTAGCTGGCTGCGCTTTCTAGCTACTTCTCCGTTTCAATCCCTGATAGGGAGTTTGGTTAATTGCGGCCGCAGCATCAACGCCCTTGGCGCAGCCAACCAGGTTTCAATCCCTGATAGGGAGTTTGGTTAATTGCGGCGGAGGGAATCACTTTTAAAATCCCCAGGCTACGTTTCAATCCCTGATAGGGAGTTTGGTTAATTGCGGCCGCCATCAAGTGCGGAAGTTCGAGCGCTCATTGGAATAAGTTTCAATCCCTGATAGGGAGTTTGGTTAATTGCGGCTCTACTTGCCCACAATTCACAATTCGAGGTCAAACTTTTCGTTTCAATCCCTGATAGGGAGTTTGGTTAATTGCGGCTTTAGGGCGCCGCAGGCCAACCGGGGTGAGTAATACCCGGTATGTTTCAATCCCTGATAGGGAGTTTGGTTAATTGCGGCATAGATAAAGGCAACTAAAGTATAACCGTCATCCTTGTTTCAATCCCTGATAGGGAGTTTGGTTAATTGCGGCAATGATTCTAAGAATGTTTATGATGTTCGAGATGTTTCAATCCCTGATAGGGAGTTTGGTTAATTGCGGCTTAGGAAATTCTGGCGATCGGGCAACTGATGAATAAAAAAGGTTTCAATCCCTGATAGGGAGTTTGGTTAATTGCGGCTTTTTGGCTGCGCTTGCCTTCTCCCGTTGCAGTTCTTGTTTCAATCCCTGATAGGGAGTTTGGTTAATTGCGGCGAACGACGCAGCCGAAAACACCGACGCACCAGGAAAAAGTTTCAATCCCTGATAGGGAGTTTGGTTAATTGCGGCATGGCCGGCACACAAAAAAAGTTTCGACCTCGTGCGATCGAGTTTCAATCCCTGATAGGGAGTTTGGTTAATTGCGGCCTCACTAAGCCTCTGAAACCCAAGAACTTCTAAGTTTCAATCCCTGATAGGGAGTTTGGTTAATTGCGGCCGGAAGCTTCTAAGGTTTACGTTTTGCACTGGGCGGAAGTTTCAATCCCTGATAGGGAGTTTGGTTAATTGCGGCAAAATATTCCGATCGCCGTCAAGGGCAAAAAATAGATTCTTGTTTCAATCCCTGATAGGGAGTTTGGTTAATTGCGGCCTAGGGCATTTTGAGGGAGATCCCGCAAGCTTGTTAACGTTTCAATCCCTGATAGGGAGTTTGGTTAATTGCGGCTTTCTAGCTTTCTGGCTAGAATCGATCCTCGATCTGTCTGTTTCAATCCCTGATAGGGAGTTTGGTTAATTGCGGCTTGGCACAATCCCACAACGCGGGAACCTGTGGAAGCAGTCGATCTGTTTCAATCCCTGATAGGGAGTTTGGTTAATTGCGGCTCCGGCAGCCAATAGGGTACTTCGAGTAGTCCGTAATACCAGTTTCAATCCCTGATAGGGAGTTTGGTTAATTGCGGCTTCAATCGATACTTGCAAGGTATCCGATCGGATGTTTCAATCCCTGATAGGGAGTTTGGTTAATTGCGGCATCGGAGACGCGGACATTATCAGAAAATGTCAAGTTTCAATCCCTGATAGGGAGTTTGGTTAATTGCGGCGCTATAGCCCAAGCGATTGCCCTTTCACCTACCCAAGTTAGTTTCAATCCCTGATAGGGAGTTTGGTTAATTGCGGCTTGATTATGCCCTAGTTTTTATAAAAGCACAATAAATCACAGTTTCAATCCCTGATAGGGAGTTTGGTTAATTGCGGCTCCATCTGTTCTTGGGCTACCTCTACATCTACAGTTTCAATCCCTGATAGGGAGTTTGGTTAATTGCGGCTTCAGGCAGGCTACGCCATGATGGGAGTCAATATCGTCGTTTCAATCCCTGATAGGGAGTTTGGTTAATTGCGGCACAGCCAATTCCCGGTAACGGGAAACTTCGGCTCGCAAGTTTCAATCCCTGATAGGGAGTTTGGTTAATTGCGGCAAATTATAATGTGGGAGTGTTTTGGTGATCGTGTTTTTATGTTTCAATCCCTGATAGGGAGTTTGGTTAATTGCGGCGTTTTTCGGCACCCAGCGCGTACCGTTCTCGCACCAGCTCTTGTTTCAATCCCTGATAGGGAGTTTGGTTAATTGCGGCAGAAGAATCCGAAACAGCGCTTGACTGGTGGCAGGGTTTCAATCCCTGATAGGGAGTTTGGTTAATTGCGGCAGGGTTTGTTATATGTGTGATATTAATGATGCTAGTTTCAATCCCTGATAGGGAGTTTGGTTAATTGCGGCAAGAGTACAAAAAAACATTAACCATGAAAGCACCGTTTCAATCCCTGATAGGGAGTTTGGTTAATTGCGGCAAGCGATCGCCTTGAGTTGGTCGATGCGACGGTAGCTGTTTCAATCCCTGATAGGGAGTTTGGTTAATTGCGGCTATTAGTAAATGTATATTCTTTACTACTTTCTGTAATGTTTCAATCCCTGATAGGGAGTTTGGTTAATTGCGGCCTAAGCCACAATTTGCGATCGGTGACTTAGTAGCCCAAGTTTCAATCCCTGATAGGGAGTTTGGTTAATTGCGGCTTCAAGTGCTTTTCTGCTTTGGGGGAGGAAATTTCGTTTCAATCCCTGATAGGGAGTTTGGTTAATTGCGGCTGCTCCGAATAAGTCCCATCTTTATTGCCCCGCTTCTTGTTTCAATCCCTGATAGGGAGTTTGGTTAATTGCGGCGCAGCGAGAGATTTAGCCGATCGATATAGCTAACGGGTTTCAATCCCTGATAGGGAGTTTGGTTAATTGCGGCTTACTGTGGTAACTGTGGTATGTGATGATTCAGGTTTCAATCCCTGATAGGGAGTTTGGTTAATTGCGGCCAGACGCAAGCATTTTTTTTGGCTCGGATGCTGGCGATGTTTCAATCCCTGATAGGGAGTTTGGTTAATTGCGGCGCACCCTCAACCATTGAAACTCTCTCTACGAGAGGTTTCAATCCCTGATAGGGAGTTTGGTTAATTGCGGCATAAAAAGTCTGTGTTTTCTTCAGTTCAAATCTGTTTCAATCCCTGATAGGGAGTTTGGTTAATTGCGGCCGTAGTCGCAGCGATTAACGCAAGGGGGTAAAATAATGCCAGTTTCAATCCCTGATAGGGAGTTTGGTTAATTGCGGCCGGCTGATTCCCCCGCTTCATCCGCTGGCAAATCGAACGCGGTTTCAATCCCTGATAGGGAGTTTGGTTAATTGCGGCAATAGCCTTTTGCAGCCATTACAACGGGGATTTTAGTTTCAATCCCTGATAGGGAGTTTGGTTAATTGCGGCAGGAGCCATAATTTACGCCTTTTAAGAAATAGGTTGCCTGTTTCAATCCCTGATAGGGAGTTTGGTTAATTGCGGCTTTACATAGAAGGCTGTGATATCAACGGCAAACTTGTTTCAATCCCTGATAGGGAGTTTGGTTAATTGCGGCTAAGCATCAAAGTGAGGGACTAACCGACACATCAGCCGTTTCAATCCCTGATAGGGAGTTTGGTTAATTGCGGCCTCAAGCCTCCCGCGAGTTTAGCGAATCTCAATGTTTCAATCCCTGATAGGGAGTTTGGTTAATTGCGGCAAAATGTGGATGAGCCATTAACTCACCATCATCAGTTTCAATCCCTGATAGGGAGTTTGGTTAATTGCGGCCGCCCGTTCCAGAAGCCTTGCTGTATTTGGTTTTCAACGTTCATTTGCGTCTGCATAAAACAAAAGTACCATTTCAGCCTTCGACTTGTCAATACCCAACTTTTCATACATCCCTCAAACCTTTATCCTGCATAGATTTCAGCGATTGCGTCTGCCATCTTACTCGTCGAAGTACGTCTAAGCCTGACAGCACATACATTATAGCCCTCAAAATTAACTCCTCGATTTTAACACCCACTCACAGACGCATTTTCCACCCAAAAACACACATCAACCCGATCACCACTTCCCCAAAGCCCCCCAAACAGTACCCGAAACCACCCCCCAAATCGCCCCCAAACCAGCCCCCACGATCGCCCCCGCCACAGGCCCCAACTCCACCGGCACCCCAGCGCTAACAGCCGGAAACATCGCAGACACCCCCGCCCCCAACACAGCACCCGCAAAAGTCCCCAAAAAACTGCCCCAAATCGCCCCCAAAGTCCCACCACTTACACCCGAAGGCTGAAACGAAATCGGCAACTTCGGCGCAAACCCGCAAAAACCCAACAAACCCCCAGAAACCACACCCCCAACAGAACCCACACCAGCCGCCACGATCGCCACACCCAGCAACAAACCCGCAAACTCATTCACCGGTCGCATCTGGCCACCGTATTGCTGCCAAACCACCAGCCCAGCCCCCAACAAAACACCAGCCAGAGTCCCCACAAACGAGCCCCAGACGGCCCCCAAATACCCTCCCCGCCGGCCCCACACCCTCCCCACTGGCAGCGCCAGAGGAGGCTGAAAAGTTGCCCAAACACAGCCCCAGACAGCGCCAACCACCGCCCCAGCCAAAATCCTCTCCCCGATCCCCGGAGTGCTATTAATCGCCCCAAACACCGCACCGCCGATCGCCGCCAACAAAAAAGCCCCCCAAGACGCCCCCACCAAAACTCCGCCCCACTTCCGCCAAATCTGATTCGGCGGCAAAGTAAAAACCCCCCACATCACCCCAAAAAAACAGCCCCAAATCGAACCAACAAAAATCGCCCCCAAAATAGCGCCGCCGCCCTCAGCTATTGCTGAATAAATCCCCCCGATCGCCGCCAAACACAAACTACCCCAAACACCTCCCCAAGCAGCATCCTGAAAAATGCGCTCAAACTTGCCCACGGGAAGCTGAGGCGCAGGAGTCCGACTCCGAGAAGACATCGGCATCGGTAGCAAGGGCACTGCGTACTGGCCGAGGGGGCGTGGCAGCCCCGTGGAGGGCTGTTGCCGACGCATTGCCGGCTTGGGCACGACGGGCGGTGGTTGGGGCTTTTTACGCTTGGTTTTCGCGGGCTGCAAGTGCAATCCGTGGCTAACTGCTTGCCGCGAAGGAAACGGATCGCGCCCTTTCAGGAGTTTTGCCCGATCGCACCAAGGGCACCGACTGAGATGATTTCCGTATTTATGCTGAGTGTTTTTGCTGCAAGTAACTAAAGCATCTTCCGCTTCCCGAATCGCATTCACCCAAGTTTTCGCATCCGGGCGCGCCGCAGGATTGCCATGCCCTTCCTCAAAACAGCGGATAAACATCTGCCGCAGTCGCGGATGCAGCATCTCAAAAGGAGGCGCCGCCGGCATCGGGCGGTAGGGAATCCGCTTCGTACCTGTAGGAAAATGGCCCGATCGAATTCTCGCTTCCAAAGGCGGCGGTTCATCGCTACCGAGATAAACTCCCGAAAACGGGTGCGTACCTTCCATCAGCAATTGAAAAATTAATACCGCTAAACCGAACAAATCGTGCTCTGGAGCTCGATCAATATCGCGAAAAGTCTGTCCCTGCAACTCCGGCGGCGTAAACTCCGGCTTCCCCACGGGACACCGATAAACGTAACCCGTATAAGGATCGCGCACTTGAAACGAATCGGTGTCTACCAGCGTTACCAAAGCTGTATCCGTCACCAAAATGTTCGACTCGTTCACGTCGCCGATGACGTAACCCCTGACGTGGAGGGCGTTGACAGCCGAGGCGAGATTTCGGGCGGTGCGGTGGAGGTAAAGATAGCTAAATAGCGGTTTTTGTTCGCGCCTGGTTTTGGGAGTGTAGAAAGTGTGTACCGGCATCACTTTGTTGACGCGCGGCATCACAAAACCGACGATTTTTTCTCGCCCGCCCACAGTATGCAGCAAATCTATCGGCCAAGCTATTGAGGCGTGTCCCGGTTCGGCGATCGGCGCATCCGGCGGCATACTGAACATGACTGTGAGTTTGTCGCCGTCTTCGTCTGTCGGTTTGTGGTAGATTTTTGCTACAAGGGACGAGTCTTGGGCGATCGGGTAGATGCGACCTTCACCCCCACTGGCGATCGCGGTTTTGGTGTCGATCGCAATCAGTTGTCCGCTAAATTGGCGCTGCAACTGCATAGAATTCGGTTATGGGATACAGGATTTGGAAGCCATCACTCAATAAACTTGACTTGCCCATTAAATCTTACCTTTGTTAGGACTTAGGCACCGATGCGTCGAAACCGGGTTTTTCACCAAAAGACGGGTTGCAGCCCGCAGATTCGGTAAAAAACCCGATTTCTTGGGTGGGAGTGGGTAAGCCCTGTTGCTGTTAGTGGGATGGGCATCCCGCCCCTCCATCCATTAGTGGGATGGGCATCCCGCCCCTCCGCGCTATCAAAATTAAATGTGAACCAGCTTCAAATCCACCGACAATAACAACATTTTATCCTCAATTTTTTGTCTGACGGCCGGTGTCACCTGACAATTATCGCTGTTGAGGCATTCCACCAGCAAGCTTTGGGCATAGTAATACTGTTTCAGCAAAGTTTTCTGTTGGGGGTGAAAGTCTCGATTGTAGCCGATCGCAGTTTTGAATTTTGCCAGCCAACAGCCACCGAATTCTTTGCGCCACTTTTTCCAGTTTTGCAAATCAGGCATTTCAGTCTGAAATTGTGCCAGCAGTTGTTTAAGTTCTGGTTCAATATCCAGCGCCCAAATGCCAACCAAAATACCCGCCACATCATTATCAAAAGCCAATTTCCGAGACTCGTTAACATCCGCAAATTCTACATTTTTTCCAGCCTTTGCCAAACAAGTCCGCAACTTGCGAACTTTCGATCTATCAAACTTCAGACTCGGATCGAGGACGCGAGTCAAAGTCAAATCGAGCACGCAAACTAAAGCAACATAAAAAGCGCGAATTTCGACTGGTTTAAAATTCCTTTGTACTAACTGAGACTTGTGATTTGCCCAGATTAGCAACTGCTGCAAGGTTTCATCTTTAGCCACCATACTATCAATTTTTTGTTGCATCAGCAGCAAAAGTTCGTCAGCAGGTTGCAAAATGCTGACAACTCTCACAAATTCATTTTTCCACTTTTTGTCTGTAATCCGGCTGACCAATTCTGGCAGCGATTCCGGGTTCGCACTGTCAATCAGATATTCTGGTTGAGTGTGGGTTTCCTCTAGCAGTTCGTCAACTGCGCTTTTGATAAAGTTATCCACCAACCAGTCGCGGGTACGCGAGAAATTGCTCTCCAATTCCAGGTAATGACTGCCTAATTTTGCCTTAAAGTCTTTGGGAAAAATCTTTTTAGCCACTAACATATTTTTCCAGCGAGTTAGCTGGATGGCGTTGCGTTCGGGAAAGCGGTTGTACAAATAGTCGATCGCGATCGCATCTAGAATATCCGCACCCAGGATTTCCCGCCGTTTCACCTCGTTTTCTAGCGCAATTTCTCGCCGCCCAGTTAGATCACGATGCTGGCTAACATTTGGTTCAATCAAGCGCTGAATCAGCCAGTTTCCCCCACGGAAAAAATCCCGATCAAACTCCAAGTAAATCGCGCCAAACAAAGCTTCAAAAGTCTCAGAAAAAACTCTATCGTACTCGCTTTTTTCTGTTTCTCTCCCATTCCATACGCGCCAATTAAGTTCGTTTAATTTCAAATTTTGTGCAAAATTCTCAAGTTTTTTCGGATATTCTAAACGAGCTTTTAAGGTTGAAATAGCATCTGGATCGAGTTCTGGATATTCACGGTAGAGGTAATCGGTAACAACAGCACCAAAAATCGCTCCGCCTAATAGTGACAGCCGTTTGTACTTAACCTCTTGCCAAGCGGGAGACTCCTCGGGGCGATCGGAGTAGTAGCTGGTTGAGTAACGGCAATTTAAGGCGATTTCCAGCAGTTTTGTCTGCTGAAAGCTGGGAATGTCGATCGCTGCTTTGACTGATTCAATATCTACATTTTTATGTTTAATTCGCTCTAATTCTTCTTCACATTTACCCCACTTTTCCAACCAATCACCGCCCGCATCTTCCACATACAAATCTACAAAATCTACCCCGTAATTCATCCATTCATCCTGCATTTTTCTGGCTGCTTCCAGTTCTTCCCAGACTTTTTGCAAGTTATTTTCAACGGTGTGTGTACCTTGTACTGTCATAGTATTTGATTTTGATGTAATTTGATTTTATTTCCAACAACTCTACGGCGATTAAATCAAATCTCAATTCAATTTAGGCCAAATTGCTAGTTATTTCACTCTTATTGATTGCTGCGGTAAATCTTCCCGTTACTTAGCCTTCGTATCAAGCACCTGTTGCCACCGTCTGGCATACCTCTCCCGGAGACAGAAAAGGGGAGGAAAATCTTGGTCTGTTTTCCCTTTTCCAGAAGCAGGCTGGGGGTTAGTTTTTTGGCATTGTCGAGAATTGTGCAATATGTGAGTTAGTCAAATTTTTTTTTCACGGAGTTTGGAGCAGTCGAACTATTCTCAGCAGCAGATCTGCTTGATTTACGGGAACTTGAGGTAACGACCTGCGGGCAAATTATCGCTATTATATAATGCAATGTTAACTAACTGGTTCAGGAAATTTGCATCGTTTTTATCATAACTTAAAAATAATCCTCTGTCAATCCCCCAATCTTGAAGAGTTTGTTGCCAATTCTGATATTTTTGTTCAGAGAATTCATCCGAAAGAGTTGTGACTTGAATGCAGAGGGGCTGCTGTTGGCGGTTGCTAACGATCGAATCGGTTGCCATAGAAAGATCTGCAACATATCGATACAAAACAGTGCCTTGGCGATCGACAATTCGGGCGGCGATCGCACGAATGACGCCATCGTCAGCCGGATCGAATTTGCCGGCCTTGAGTTTTTGTTTCCAGATGTAAAATTTGCGATCGTTTTCGCTCAGCCATTTAGGAAATAGATAGCTGTACCAATACCTTTCCCCCGGCGTCATTAACTCAAACGCCGCTTGTTTTTCTATTTCCGAAGGTAGAGATTGAACTGCCAGCCAAACCTGAGAATCTCGGATAAGCTGTAGCAAAAAAGCCATCACAAATTTCTTAGCAGTTAGCGAACCGGGTTTAACATCTTTCACCCAGCGATTGATTTCATCCAATCTTCTCGCCAAACTCGGATCTATTGGATCTGCTGCGCTAATTAGGGAGTTGAGCTTATCCTTAATATCTTGTGCTTGCAAGTGACGACCTACTGTACAGATTAAACCAGAATTGTGTGACACCTCGATTTTATTATAGAACCGCACCAAATTTTCGCCGATAGTTAAACATCTCCAACAATTGTTGTGGGGCAGGTATCCTGCATCCTTTAACTTTATTTGAGGAGATGTCTATTGCATAGTTGCTGCTGATTCCCGCAGGCGCAGGTACAATAAAATTCCCAAAACATTTATCAACGGCGCAACTAAAAAGAGAGCTGCTTTACCCGCGAGATTAGATGCTAGGGATATTCCTGTCGGATCAATTGATATGGGTATCAATAATCCTGGAATAAAATACACAAATGACACCAAGCAGCTCGATCGAAATACCAACCACTCGCGCCCTTTAGTTAATTGCCAACTGCGGTTAAGACTGTCCACATCCGCGCAGTTGTCAATGACGGTAGCGCAAGGTGCAAATAATAAGCGACAGCCTAAATAAACTCCTGGAATTATTAGTGCAAGGGAGGCTGCAAAAACCATCACCGCCGACTTACCAAAAACCAATATGAGGGGCAACAACCTCCTGTTTGCTTGTTGGAAAGCCTCGTTCACAGTTACTTGATTCCCTGTGAAACTTCTGTAAAGGTAGAAAATCAAAGCTCCCCTCACTCAAGGCATTAAAACACAGTAGATAATATTCAAAGCAACACTTGCCGAACCTAGTTTTTCTGAAAGTTTCAGCACGCTAAATATGAACAGGGGAGAGCCGATAATCAAGTGGGGAACGTATATAGTTCCCATACTAGCAAATGCTTCTCGTAACAAACTTCTGGCACTAATTAGTTGAGCAGTCATATTTTTTATCTGGCTTTTTTAAGTAGATTTGAATATGTTAGACATCACCAGAAAGACTTGCTAACAATAATGTTAAGTCATCATCGGTGCGTTCGGAGACTCTGGGCGATCGCAAAAATGACTCTAACTGCTGTTTCGCATCTTCTTCTTCTTTCCACTCGCCAGAAAACCGAAACAAAGGCGCAAAAAACGGCCCGTGCGGCGTACCTTCGGGGATTTTGAGAGCGAGCATTTGCAAGCCGTCGGAAAAAACTGCCAAGTGCGGAAGTTGTTCGCGCATCACCTTAAATTGCGCTGTTTCGATCGCATTTGGTGAAATCAAAAATATGGTTTCATTGATATATTCGCCGCAGGGAGGTACTGTCAGGGCGATCGCATTTCCTGCACTATCACCTGCTACCGCCGCACCGTCGCCGATTTGAGCAACTGCGATTAATTCCGGCGTAGCAACAACCGCAATTAAAGTGCAGGCTAAATCTCTCGCAGCCACTTCCCGCACAGCCGCTTCTGCTTCCACCTGCGCCCGCGCAACTTGCAGTGATGCTGTCAAGAATACCTGCCATTCATCGTCATTTTGAGGCAGCCTTTCCTGTTGCTGGCAAATCGTTTCGACAACCGCTTCTACAGCAATTTTTGCCCCAACTTCTGCCAGTGCAGCCGAGCCCGCGCCGTCGGCAACCGCTGCCACTAAAACACCGTTTGGCAAGAGACGCCAGCAGTGGGCATCTTGACAAGGCTGCGATCTTTTTTCGTGGCTCGTACCTATCACCGATGCCGCTACAACTTGCCAATTAAAGGATGAATTCTGCATTAATAACTCTTTAACTCAAAACTTCGTAAATTCACAACTATTTATCCTGTAGGGTGCCTATGGGCGCACCTTACTGTTTATATGGGGATGAGATGAGGGCGGGTTTTGCCCTTTTTTTAGTCATTTGTATCATAGATCCTTAGCTAAACCCGCCCCTACCAAATGCTAATGACCAATGACTAATAACTAATGACCAATGACTTCCAACTAATGACTAAACAGTTCCCCATCCCGGTGGTGGCAGTGCTACTTGTTCATCAATTTTTGAGTGAGAAACTCTCTGCATACTAGCCGATAGCCAGATGAACATCTCTCTAAAGTCTAATCCTCTCAATTTTACAGGCGTGCGCTCGACTATTTGCGCTAGACGGGTGATATTAGCACCTTCCACTCCGACTGCAAAAAATGCCACGCGCTTGTTAGTTTCTTCCTCTTTAATCCGCTGTGCTGCTATTTCCACAACATCGTCTGATTCACCTTGAGGTTCGCCGTCGGTAATCATAAATACCCACGGGCGGTAATAGGTAATGCCGTTGTTGCGGTATTCGGATTTGCGGGCCGCAATGGTGTCTAGCGCTACCTGAATGCCTGCGCCCATGTGGGTTTGTCCTTGAGCTGTCAGCAGTGGTGTCTCGAACTGGTCGGCGGTCACGAAGTCTTGCACGACTTTGATATGATTGTCAAATGAAATAATCGCGACTTCGACTCGCTTTTTAGCTAGTTCGTCTTTAATTAGGTCATTCCTAAAAATTTCCAGCCCCTCATTCAAGGCATCTATGGGTGCGCCTTGCATGGAGCCGGAGGTGTCCAGCAGGAGGACGCAGGGACAGCGTGGCTCTGGGTTTTCGGCAAATTCTACGGCTTCGTCTAGTCTCATGGTTCGGGGTTGACCTTGGAGTGGCTTGATTTCTAGGTTTGTTACTTTCTACCCTAGCCAGTAGGTGACATATTTAACTCAATCTGCCGGCTGGCGATCGTATTTTACCATTTACCTGAATCGATTTGAGATTTTTGATTGTATATTTTTGATTGTATAATTAGATATCTGCGGTCAAAAAAACAAATTCATTCCTGCCTGTGGTAATGTAGACTAATAGTATTACTGCAAAATAAGGATAAATCTTATGGTTGCAACAGTCACAAAAAAATTAACCTTTGACCAATTCCTTGTAGAATGTCCAGAAGATGGACTCTATGAACTGGTCAATGGAGAAATTGTAGAAATGAATTCCACCAGAAATCATGATGATGTTGCTAATGTCTTGTTATTTGACTTCAACGATGAAATTCGGCGATTGAATTTGAATTATGTCGTCAACAATACAGCCGTTATCAGAACTGTAAGTAAAGCCGGCGTTGAACAAGGACGGAGACCGAATGTCAGCGTAATCGCTCGCGATTTATGGCGATCGAACCGTTCGGCTTATGCTGCTTTGCGAGAACCAATTCAATTGGCGGTGGAGGTAACATCAACAAATTGGGATGACGATTATATCGACAAACTGGACGAGTACCAGCGCCTCGAAATTCCTGAGTATTGGATTGTCGATTACTTAGCAATTGGTAGCAGGGAATTTCTGGGAAATCCCAAAGTTCCAACTATATTTGTCCATCTTTTGGATGCAGAGGGCAACTATCAAAGAAGCGCGTTCAAAGGCAACGAACGAATTGTATCGCGGACTTTTCCTGAATTAACGCTGACAGCAGAAGAGGTGATGAACGTTTAAATTGCTTTCCTCTATATAGCCCGATCGCCAATCTATACAAAATTACTGAAAATATGAAATCTGTTTCTGAAAAAAAAGCTATTAGTGCTTGGGACTACAAACCTTGGTGGTGTCAGCCTTGGTCAATTCTTTTGACTGGCACGAGTCTGATTGGCGGTAGTTGGTTTGTGTTAAAAACTGTTTGGATAACTGTTTTAGTCGCGATTCCTTTATTGGCTTGGATGGGGTTTTTCTTGTTGGTTTGGCCGAAGTTGATGGTGTCTAGCGGTGCTTTAGATTCTCATTCAGATTAGGTTTTGGTGGTGCGCTGTTTGTGGGTGCGCCTATAATTACACTAAATTTATAGCAAAGTCTCGATCCCCCTAAATCCCCCTCAAAAAGGGGGAATTTGAGCCTTTCCTATCTCCCCTTTAATGAGAGAGAATTTGAGCATTTCTTGTCTCCCCTTAAGAAGGGCGCGCCAGGGAGATCGATAGCCTAACGATCGAACAGTGTTTCGCGCCCTACAATAACTCTACGCTTGCGGGTAATAGTCTTGAATTGCTTTCACTTTCATCGGGTTGGATTTGAGCGATCGAATTCCCGCTGCTGTCGCTTTGGCGCCGGCTATTGTGGTAATAATCGGGATTTTGTAAGTCAAAGCTGTGCGGCGGATAAAGATTCCGTCGGCTCGGGATTCTTCGCCGGAAGGTGTGGTGATAATTAGTTGAATTTTCTCATTCTTGATCGAATCCAACAAATTCGGCCGCCCTTCGTGCAGTTTCAATTCCAAATCTACCTCTAAACCTTGCTCTCGCAAAACTTTGCGTGTCCCGTGGGTTGCGACTACTTTGAAACCCAATTCTAAGAATTCCTTGACAACGGGTACAACTGCTAGTTTGTCCCGATCGCGCATCGAAACCAGCACGGTTCCAAACAACGGCATCATTTGTCCGGCACCTAATTGAGCTTTGGCAAAGGCTTTGCCAAAATCGGTGTCAATTCCCATGACTTCGCCGGTCGATCGCATTTCTGGCCCTAACAAAGTATCAGTTCCCGGAAACTTAGCAAACGGTAGCACGGCTTCTTTCACGGAAACGTGAATTGGTATAATCTCTTTAGTAAAACCTAAAGCTTCTAGAGTTTGACCCGACATGACTCGCGACGCGATTTTTGCGAGGGGAACTCCGATCGCCTTGGATACGAAAGGTACCGTTCGAGAAGCCCGTGGGTTAGCTTCCAAAATGAAAACTTCCTCCCCTTGAACGGCAAATTGAATGTTCATCAACCCGATTACTTTCAGGGCTTTTGCTAGTTCTATTGTCTGGCGGCGGATTGTTTCCACCGCTTTCTCAGGAAGGGTTTGGTAAGGGATAGAACAAGCCGAGTCGCCGGAGTGGATGCCCGCTTCCTCGATGTGCTCCATAATACCGCCGATCGTCACATTGCCAGTAATATCGGCGATCGCATCTACATCCACCTCGATCGCATTTTCCAAGAACTTATCAATTAAAATCGGATGATCGGGTTCTACCAGCACGGCATAGGTCATGTAACGTTCCAATTCCGTATCGGAATAAACAATTTCCATGGCTCGCCCGCCTAATACGTAACTTGGTCGCACCACTACCGGATAACCGATCCGTTGAGCTACTATTAAAGCATCCTCAAAACTGCGAGCCAAACCGTTAGCAGCTTGCTGAATATCCAACTCCCGCAGAATCTTTTCAAATCGCTCCCTGTCTTCAGCAGTATCAATGGAATCCGGCGAAGTTCCCCAGATTTTTGTTTGTACGTCAGGATTATTTTCCAGGGCTTTTTGTAAAGGAATCGCCAATTTCAGCGGCGTTTGTCCGCCAAATTGAATGATTACTCCTTCGGGATTTTCGGCTTCGATGATGTTGAGAACATCTTCTTTTGTTAGGGGTTCAAAATACAGGCGATCGCTCGTATCATAATCCGTCGAAACCGTCTCTGGGTTCGAGTTGACCATAATTGTCTCAAAGCCGTCTTCTCCTAGGGAATAGGAAGCGTGACAGCAGCAGTAATCAAACTCAATTCCCTGTCCGATTCGGTTCGGCCCGCCACCTAAAATCATCACTTTTCGTTTGCTAGAAGGCAAAACTTCCGACTCCGGCGCTAGACTGTGGCCTACAGGCGAAATCTTCTTTTCTTCATCGCCCAAGTCCCAAATTGCCGCTCCCGCTTCGTAGGTGGAATAATAATACGGTGTGAATGCTTCAAATTCAGCCGCGCAGGTATCGACTGTTTTGTAAATTGGAATTACGCCTAACTGTTTGCGGTAAGCGCGGACTTGATCTTCCGATGTTTTTGTGGCGTAAGCAATTTGGCGATCGCTAAATCCCAACTGCTTTACTTCAAACATTGTCTCTTTTGTCAACTCTTGCAACCGCGTTCGTTTCAAGAACTTCTCAGTTTCCAGCAATTCCTGCATTTTATCCAAAAACCAAGGGTCGATTGCTGTGAACTCGAAGATATCTTCCACCGACATTCCCATCATCATCGCGTGGCGAACTGTAAAAATGCGATCGGGATTTGGCGTCCGCAATCCGGCGCGAATTTGTTCCAAACTCGGCAACTTTTCCGGTTTGTCGCACCCGAAACCTGCGCGGCCGGTTTCTAATCCCCGCAGCGCTTTTTGGAAGGATTCGTTGAAGCTACGCCCGATCGCCATTACCTCTCCTACTGACTTCATTTGCGTTGTCAGAGTCGGTTCGGAACCGGGGAACTTTTCAAAGGCAAATCGGGGAATCTTCGTCACCACGTAGTCAATTGTCGGCTCAAAAGACGCCGGAGTTTTCTTGGTAATATCGTTGGAAATTTCGTCTAGGCTGTAACCTACCGCTAATTTTGCCGCCATTTTTGCAATCGGGAAACCAGTTGCTTTTGAGGCCAACGCGGAGGAACGGGAAACCCGAGGGTTCATTTCAATAACGATGAAATCTCCGTTGACTGGATTGACAGCAAATTGAATGTTGGAACCGCCAGTTTCAACTCCGATTTCGCGGATAATTTTCACCGAAGCATCTCGCAGACGCTGATATTCTTTGTCTGTGAGAGTTTGCGCCGGGGCGACGGTGATAGAATCGCCGGTGTGGACGCCCATCGGGTCGAGATTCTCGATCGAACAAATAATCACTACATTATCTGCCAAATCCCGCATTACTTCGAGTTCGTACTCTTTCCAACCAATCAAAGATTGTTCGATCAAAATTTGCGATACTGGACTGGCATCAATCCCGCCTTGCGCCATTTCTTCAAACTCTTCTTGATTGTAAGAAATGCCGCCTCCCGTGCCGCCCATTGTAAAAGCAGGACGAATAATTAACGGATAACTGCCGATTTGGTGGCCAATTGCTTTGGCTTCGTCGAGAGTGTTGGCAATTCCCGAAGGGCAAACTGCGACACCAATTCGCGCCATCGCTTCCTTAAATAATAGGCGATCTTCTGCCATTTCAATTGCTGGCAACTTAGCACCAATCAACTCGACGTTGTACTTTTCTAAAACGCCATTTTTAGCGACTGCCACAGCTAAATTTAGCGCCGTTTGACCGCCCATTGTCGGTAAAATTGCTTGAGGTCTTTCTTTAGCGATGATTTGTTCGAGGATGGCTGGCGTTAGAGGTTCGATGTAAATGCGATCGGCAGTTTCCGGATCGGTCATAATCGTTGCAGGGTTGGAATTCACCAACACTACTTCAAAACCTTCTTCTCGCAAAGCTTTACAAGCTTGTGTTCCCGAATAGTCAAATTCGCACGCTTGACCGATAACAATTGGGCCGGAACCAATGAGAAGAATCTTTTTTAAGTCTTGACGACGGGGCATAGGTTCGTAATTAGTAATTGGACAAGGTTGAGGATTAATTTGATATTTGGCAGCATCAGTCTTAGAAACAGGCTTTCTGAGCTGTTCCACCAAAAGCTTACTCAAAATAGTGCAAGTTTTGTTGTTAATTTGAAATTGTGCACCATTATCAGCATTTTGGAAGTAGAACCTCGCAACTGGGGCTGACAGACACCCCCAGCTAACCAGAAATATTGATGAGAAAAGGGTGCAGTCGATCGGTAAATCAAGACTATTTTAAGTGTTGCGGTCAAATCGTGTTCTAAAATACACAATCCCTGTATTCCGCCGGATTAATCATTGTAGAGACTTCGGCCAAGGCGTGTCCTGACTGTGGGGAACGGGTAGAATTAACCGGGTTGGATGATGAAATTTCCCGTAGCACGGGCTGCAAGCTCCCAGCCATCGGCCGATCGGATGTGACAATCTTAGATCCAGCAATGTGCGGGAATTGAGGACACGGCACGGTGCGGTGTCCCTACCCCAAAAGGAGGACACGGCACTGCCGTGTCCATTGGTGTCAACTTAAGGTCAAACCCAGCCAGAGACTGCTGTTTGACCATTAAATCTAGATCCCCCCTAGCCCCCCTTAAGAAAGGGGGGACAAGAGTCTTCTCAAAGTCAACCCCTACTCCCCTTCTTAAGGGGGATTTAGGGGATCTAGACCAGGGTAAAAACGAGATTTTTCAAGGCTTTCAGTCTTAAGTTGACACTAATGGGCACTGCCGTGTCCCTACGGTATTTCATCCAATTTTTAGGCTTTGCCCGATCGGCGAATGAGTACGCTTATAACTTGTCCCGGCTTTGGGCCTCGCTGGGGCGGGCTCCAATCCCCGACGGCGGCAAATCCCAGTCGGTACAAGGTGTGGATGGTTTCTAACACGGCCTTGCGGGAACCGACAACCGTGATCCGCACTACTTCCTGTTCCGATACTGCTGAGGTGTCATTTGGACGCTCGGACAAGTTATCGTCAGGTACGAATTCCTGTGACATAATATGGTCTCCTGGTTTTTGGTTTTCTAGGGAAACCCAAAAACCCAGCCGCCCCGCACGGTAACACAGAGCAGGGCGGCTACAGAGAGTGTTAAGATTCTCAATTAGCCTCCAGACTGGTTAGCTCAGTTTGGCGGTAGCTGTCTATTGCTGTTGGCGCAGCAATGGGCAGTGCAACTAGATTTTCGGGCGACGCCGGCTGCTTGCTCTGCAAGCAAAGCAACCTATAACTTCACAGCGTAGCGGCAATGGGGGGCCGCCGTCAATCGATTTGAGATTTTAGATTTGAGATTTTAGATTGTCCTCCAACTCAAGCGTGTCAACAATCGCTTAAAACCCTTGATAAATCTCGCTTTTAGTCGAGTCTCGATCCCCCTGGCATCCCCCGAATCGTTGCGGGGACGAAAGACGCTCTGGCGTTGCTTAATCAGGGTATGAAAAAAATAAGTTGAAAATCCCTAAGCTTTGTCGATACTGGTTTCTATGACGGGTCTATTTAGCCTTTCATACCGTAAATCAGCAACGCCGTTACTACCGCACATTTTGAGAGGTACTGCGTCCAAACTGTTTAAAAAATCCGCCCATAAATAAGATTGTCAGAGCTTGTAGTTGACAGTGGCAGAACAAGTCATGGTAAGAGTTAGGTCGCGATCGCAATACTCAATACCCAATACTTCAAAATTACCTACGAGCGATCGCCAAATGAATCTCGCCAATTGATCCTATTCGTCTTAACAAGATTTAACTTTTAAAAGTATCGAGAATCGGCAAATGTAGAAGACAATGGTTTAAATTGATTCTGGCGCTCATCTTCAGGTGCGATCGCACGAAGGAGGAGTTTATGGACATTCAAAACCTATCGTTCAGACGGAACCTCAAATTTCTGGGTGGTTCGGTTGTTGGGTTGGCGGGACTGCTGGCAGTCTGGATTGTGGGTGGCAACTATATCGCCTCTGTGCAGGAAAAAGAAATCGAGCAGGATTTAGCAGCTTATGCCCAACGGTTTCCTAAAACAGAGCCGAATGATGCGGCGTTGAAGCTGGCGGCGTCCCTCGCTAAAGTGGGGTTCGATGGAGGGGCAAGTTTCTCTTCTGTCGATCGCTTCATCGGGTCTAGGGCTGATTTTAGGTCTTCAGAGGACGATCGAAAGGCATTTGAAGAAATCAAACAAGAATTAAAGCAGTACCTAGACGCTGAGATTGCCAAACCAAACGATACCGTAAATCCACCTTCAGAGAAATTACAGCGCTATCTCGCCTCCAAGCAAACGGCTTTAGCAGAACTTCGCCAGCAGGTTTTAAATAATGAAGTGCCGCACTGGGGAACAGATATTAGCTGGATTCTGGAAGGAGATATGACGGCTCCCGGATCCGCTTATTTATGGCAGGTTAATTTCCAACAAGTGTTAGCCCTAGACATTCTAGAAAAATACCGTAAAGGTCAGACGGAAGCAGCAGCAGAAATGCTGGAAGTATCCTGGAAAATCAACCAGTCTTCAACAGAAAGCCCCCTCTTCATGCCTCAACTTGTGGGTTTGATTGTGACTAAATATCCAGCAGGGGTGATGCGGAAAGTCGATCGGCTTCCTGCCCAGTGGCAGCAGCGCTTGCTGGAACGCGATTACCGCGAATCGATATTGACATCCTTGCAGGGAGAATATTTGTATCAGTTCAAATTTTTGCAAGACTTCCTTTGGAAACACTCGTGGTCTTCGCTACTAGACACGTACTCTTCGATACTAAAAGATATAGGCGCTTCTAGTGATAGGGGAATGCTTTCACTAATTCAAGGGAAGTATTTCTCAAATTTAACCTCAAATTTAACTTTAGAAGAAAAAATCTTAGACTGGACTTTTTCTCATGTCCTGGTGTGGTTCAAACCGGTGATCAAACCTTATGTTCGCTTTTGTGCGATCGATAGTTATCACGCCTATAAACGAGCGCTTGCAGCATCTCGCCAGCAGAATGTTTGCGCTTCTGATTCAGCCCCGGCAGAGGACTTAGCGTGGTGGAATTATATAGGTAGGACATCTACAAGTTTTCCCAGCCAAACCAGTAAAGCAGCCAAGTATATGTTGGATTTGGAACTGACTCAGAAAATTCTGCAAGTCAAAGCACTAGCAGCCAAAACGGGAAAATGGCCGCCATCGGTTCCCGATATGAAGTCGTCTATTTGTCCGGGAGCAAAATGGCTGTATCGCGTTGCTCCCGATGGTACGATGTCGATCTCGTTTAGCGAGAAACCCAAATGGTTGGAGGAGAGATTAAAGTACAAAGGGCTACCATTTACCTATAGCGACAAGACACCGCCACAGCTCAAAAACCGAGCTTCTACCCGACCAAAGCGATGATGGCACATCCCCAACGACAGTTTGCGACCTTCCTCACCGTTGCCGTTCTCAGCAGCACGTTCGCGCTGGGGCGTTGCTTAATCAGGGTATGAAAAAATAAGTTGAAAATCCCTAAGCTTTGTCGATACTGGTTTCTATGACGGGTCTATTTAGCCTTTCATACCCTGATTAAGCAACGCCGACGCTCTTTCTCCCCCCTTTTTAAGGGGGGCTGGGGGGATCTCCGGGGAAAGAAAACACGCCCTAGGGGAGCTCGGCGGGCCTCATCGTCAAACAGTAGACCGGTACTACATTTGACGTGTTTGTTGACACCAATGCTTCCAACAACTCTCACCCTATGCAACCTACTAGATGAGGGAATGCGCCGAGTAAGGGGTAAAATATGAAATCGTTCTAAAAGCTTAAAATCAAAAATCTAAAATACAGATATGCCTAGAACTCCCAGCGAATATTCCGTACACCTGCTGCTTGATGGCGGCCACCGCGAAGAAGTGCGTTTCGCAACGCTGCAAGATTTTCAAAAGTGGTACAGCAGCGTGTTGGTTCCCAAACAAGATTCCACAGAATTTCTCAATGTCCCGATCAAAAATATTCAAGGCGAATACATGGTAGTTCGGCCTACCAGCGTGCTCGCAATTCGCGTAGAACCGATATTTAGTTCTAGCGTCGAACGATATGATGAATAAGGAAAATAATCAATTAAGTAGGAAAGATTGGAAATTGAGCAAGATTTTTCGCTATCAGTTATTAGCCATCGTCTGTTGCGTTTTGGCGATCGCTTTTTCGGTGCCCGCCGTTGCAGTTCCGTCGCTGCAACCAATTAGTGTAAATCAGTTACAAGCTGGCGAGTCGGAGGATCTAGCCTTTGACGCTCAAATCTGGGGCGAAAATGGCAAATCTGGCGATCGCCAATTGCTGTTAAGGTCGATCGACAACAGCCTCCGCTATCTTAACTCCCAAGCGGCTGCTAGTGCTTACAGTCGCTATTCTGTGGCAGGTATTACGCGCGATCGAGTTCGGCGATCGCTCGATCGATTCCGGCAATTAGTTGTCAGTTCTACAACTCCAGCACAACTCCAGGAATCTGTCAAGCGGGAATTTGTATTTTACAAATCCACGGGCAAAGACGGCAAAGGAACAGTCGCATTTACAGGTTATTTCGAGCCGACTTACGCAGCATCTCGCACGCCGAATTCCGAATACCGTTATCCCCTGTACCGGATGCCACCAAACATGGCATCTTGGCCGAAACCTCACCCGACAAGATTAGATTTGGAAGGCGCAGATGCTTTGCAGGCAAGTAAAGGATTGCTGCGAGGATTAGAATTAGTTTGGTTGCGCGATCGATTCCAAGCCTTTCTCGTGCATGTCCAAGGTTCTGCGAAGTTGCAGTTAACAGATGGTAGCGTGATGACAGTGGGTTTTGCGGGCAAAACCAGTCAGAGTTATACAGGTGTCGGGCGAGAATTAGTTAAGGACGGAAAGTTTACTTTAGAAGAGTTAAATTTGCCGAAACTAAGGGAATATTTCACTAACTTTCCCGCAGATATGGACAAGTATTTGCCCAAGAATCAAAGCTTTGTGTTCTTCCGGGATACTAACGGATCACCTGCTACTGGCAGCATTGGAGTGCCTGTAACTGCCGAAAGGTCGATCGCCACCGACAAAGCTTTAATGCCCCCCGGCGCACTAGCATTAATTAGTACAAAACTCCCTTATCCGAGTGCCACAGGACAACTCGAACAAAATGCTGTGAATCGGTACGTTTTGGATCAAGATACTGGCGGTGCAATCAAAGGTGCGGGGAGAGTTGATGTATTTATGGGAACGGGGGATTTAGCGGGCGATAGGGCTGGTTATATCAACTCAACAGGAGAACTGTATTATCCGCTTTTAAAGTAGATTAATTCTACTTCATCTGATTGTTTGTTGTGCGTCGCCATCTCGGACACGGCAATGCGCCGTGTCCCTACAGATATCGCCGACAATCTATATGTAATCTATTTTTGATAATTGCTATCAAATAGAAAATACCCCACCCTCCCAATCTCACAAATGCTCAACAAAATTCTGCAATTCTTCAAACGACTAATTCAGCGAATATTGGGAACCCCAACCCCACCCTCCCCGCCGGGAAATACCGCCATCCGCCCCACCCTAACTGACGCGGAATACGAGTCGAAATTCATGGAAATCCTGGAAGGGGTGAATGCCGGCTGGAGTCGCGGGGATGTAGCGGGATTCTTAATCGCAAAACGCATTAAAGATGGTGAATTGGCTGCTTGGTTGCGACGGTTCGGGGAAAGATTGTTAGAGGGCGAAAACCTGCAGGGCGGGCACGGGGGCACCGCCCCTACGGATGCGGTGGCATCGCTTCAGGAATTGGCGCAGCGGCTGGTTTTGTTAGGTAGAATTGGTAGTGGGGAATTGTCAGAGGTTGCGAGGCAAATTGGGCGGGAGATATTGACACGGTTTCCGCTGCCGGAGGTTGAGGAGGAGGATACAAAGGGGAGGGTGATTGAGGCGGTGTTTGTTGGGGATGGTTTGGGTTTTTCTGGGGAAGGGAACCGCAGAGTCGCTGAGGGTGAGGAGGCAGAATCGGAAGTTAATGTAGAGGCTGATGCGTGGTGCGATCGAGGGAATGAGCAGTATAATTTAGGAAGATTTGAAGAGGCGATCGCATTTTATAACCAGGCAATTGCTCTCAAACCAGACTATCACGATGCTTTGCACAACCGAGAGGTAGCGCAACGTATGTTAGGCGAAATTAAATAGGCGAACTCGCTTGTATCCAGAATTTAGGCTAGGTATTGCGATCGGTATAATACTATTAATAATTAATGAGCGTTTTGGTGGATAATTATCATACATTTAAAACCGAAGTTTGAGGACTTCACTCCTCACTACAAACTTAATTTTTAAGGTGTGATAGGCGTACATATAAGAGGTTTATACTATTAAAATTAGTCCCAAATTATTACAGCCAAAACCCACATCGAATGACACAAGTAATCGGCATTGACTTAGGCGGAACCGCAATTAAACTCGGCAGATTCAGCGAAGAGGGCATTTGTCATCAATCCTTAACTGTCCCAACCCCTCAACCGGCAACGCCAGAAGCCGTTTTAGCCGCGATGACGGATGTTATTTTACAACTGAATCCGGTCGAAAATGCTGTAAGTGCGATCGGCATCGGCACACCAGGCCCAGCAGACGCCGCCGGCAGAATAGCCAGAGTCGCAATCAACCTCAAAAACTGGCATAACGTCCCCCTAGCTGACTGGTTGGAAGCCAAAACCGGACTGCCGACAATATTAGCAAATGATGCCAACTGTGCCGGATTAGGAGAAGCTTGGCTAGGTGCAGGAAAGCACTTTAAAAACCTCATATTGCTAACATTAGGAACAGGAGTTGGCGGTGCAGTTATCCTCGATGGTAAACTATTTACAGGTCATTTAGGCGCGGCCGGAGAGTTAGGATTAATTGCCATCAATCCCGACGGCCCGGAGTGCAACAGCGGCAATCGCGGTTCTTTAGAACAATACGTTTCCGTGCAGGCAATTCGCCGCGAAACTGGTTTGGAACCTCTAGAATTAGCAAACTTAGCTAAGTCTGGAGATGCCAAAGCTTTAGAATTTTGGCAAAATTACGGGCGCTATCTGGGTATCGGCTTGGCAAGTCTCATTTATATTTTGACGCCGGAAGCTATTATTATCGGCGGCGGAATTAGTGCCGGTGCTGAATTTTTCTTGCCGCAGGTTCGAGAAGAAATTGAGCGGCGGGTTCTGCCGAGTTCTCGCGAAGATTTACAGTTATTGGTTGCTGAATTGGGCAATCAAGCAGGCATGGTAGGCGCGGCAAAATTAGCTTGGCAGCTTGTTCGATAGTTAAAATTAAAAAAAAGCAGCGCATTTTACTGCGCTTTTTTCATATCTAAAATTAGGGTTCAACCTCAGCACTTTAGAGCAAAAAAATAAAATGAATTTGAGGAGTTACTAAACATAGTCTCCATTCATTGTTCATGCTTCTAACTAATGACTAATGACTAATGACTAATGACTCCTTCATGGCAGAGATTGTCCAGTCGTATTTTTTATGTATTCCTGAATTTCTTGATAAGTTTCCGGGTTGCTTTGGCGGAGGATAATAATATTAGTTGCACTGTCAGGCAGGCAAAAGCTTAGCCGACCGTTCTGTTCGCAAGCAAAAGAGCTAATTCGACTCATATCGATCGCAAATTCCTTGCGATCGTAATTAATCTTAATCCACGAACCTTTAGAATTGCGGTCAATGGTTTTTTTGAGGTAATCGAGAACTTGCTTGTAAGCCTCATAATTGCCTTGGGGATTAAGAATAATCGGCTGACTGCTATTAGGCAGCCAAAATGTGATACGCTTGTTATCCAGTTCGCTAGAAAAAGCACTAATAGTGTCAAGGTCAATTATGTATGTACTTTTCTCATAAGTAAATTTGCTCCAATAAGCCACAAAGCCTCCTCAAACCTGTGTTTCCTGGTATTTTAGGATAGTTTGACAACTCCTACCATTTTAGATTTTAGATTGTAGATTTTAGATTGGGCATGACTGATGACTATCTGGGTTGGGAAGTTGCCTAAAGTTGCATTTTTTTTGGAAACTGGTATCACCCTTGAAATCCGTAAAAAGTTAAGTAAAAAATCAGCATTTTTACCTTCTGCCTTCTGCCTTCTGCCTTCTGCCTTCTGCCTTCTGCCTTCTGCCTTTTGCCTTCTCCCTTGTGGTACTAGCCCCCAGCCCTAGCATAGGGGTTGGGGGGGAGGTTTTTCACTCGTTGAGAATGCTGCCCGATATCTAGTCCGGTAAGTGCGACCCTTATCAAATCCTATTGGTCTGTTGGGTGGGTTTTGTAATGTCCATTGTCGGGGCGATTTGAATATTGTCTACTCTGAACCGCCCCTACAGACCTCTAATATATCAGAACTAATCGATCGCACATGATATGAGATCAGTTTGCGACAACTTTCCCGGCCACCAAGTCGCGACCCTCATCTTCTAAAACATCCTGCTTTCCCTGGATGCTAGCGGCCTGGATAAACCCTTGAAACAATGGGTGGGGCGCGCTAGGTCGAGATTGGAATTCGGGGTGAAATTGACTGGCTATGAAAAAGGGATGGTTGGGCAATTCGATCATTTCTACTAATCGGCCGTCTGGAGATGTACCGGAGACTGCATAACCTGATTCTAAGAAAAGATTGCGGTAGGCGTTGTTGAATTCGTACCGATGGCGGTGCCGCTCGTAAATCACTTCTTTCTGATAAAGTTTGAAAGCTAGCGTGTCTGGGTTGACACGGCACGGATACAAACCCAGTCGCATTGTACCGCCCAAATCGACTACATCTTGCTGTTCTGGCAATAAATTAATTACCGGATTTGCTGTATCCGGGTCAAATTCAGCGCTGTTGGCATCCTTGAGTTGGGCGGTGTGGCGCGCCCATTCAATCACAGCACACTGCATCCCCAAACACAATCCCAAAAAAGGTATTTTGTGGTGTTTAGCATATTCGATCGCCGCTATTTTGCCATCAACCCCCCGAACCCCAAAACCTCCCGGCACAACAATGCCGTTCATATCTTTGAGATAGTTATCGAGGTTTCCCGATTCTAAATCTTCTGAGTTAATCCAGTGCAAATTTAGGTCGCAGCCGATCGCAATTGCCGCGTGCCGCAAAGCTTCGACCACCGAAAGATAAGCATCGTTTAACCGCACATATTTGCCAACTAAAGCAATATCAATTTTGTGATTGGGACTGTAAAGCCTGTTGACTAAAGTTTGCCACTGATGCAAATCTGGCTGGCGATGTTCGAGTTGCAGCAAATTGAGCGTTTGTTCCGCTAAACCTTCCTGTTCCATCATCAGCGGCACTTCGTAGATACTTTTAGCATCTTGAGCGGTGATGACGCATTCTTCGGGCACGTTGCAGAATTCAGACAATTTTTGTTTCATGCCCAAAGACAGGGGCCGATCGCACCGACAGACTAGAATATCTGGTTGAATGCCGATCGACCGCAATTCCTTCACCGAATGCTGAGTCGGTTTAGTTTTCATCTCTCCAGCCGAAGGAATCCAAGGTATCAGCGTGACGTGCATATACACAACATTTTGCCGCCCGACATCCTTGCGAAACTGCCGAATTGCCTCCAAAAACGGCAAAGATTCAATATCTCCCACCGTTCCGCCGATTTCCGTAATCACGACATCGGGATTAGTATTTTTTGCTACCCGGTGAATTCGCTCTTTAATCTCATTAGTGATGTGCGGAATCACCTGCACCGTGCTCCCCTGATACTCACCGCGGCGTTCTTTGTTGATCACCGCTTGATAAATGGAACCCGTGGTGACGCTGTTGAGGCGAGACATGGAAGTATCGGTAAAACGCTCGTAGTGCCCCAAATCCAGGTCAGTTTCCGCACCGTCTTGCGTGACGAAGACTTCTCCGTGCTGAAACGGGCTGAGAGTGCCGGGGTCAACGTTAATATAAGGGTCTAGCTTCAAAATCGAGACAGAATAGTTCCGCGACTTCAATAGGCGGCCCAAGGAAGCACCGACAATTCCCTTGCCGATACTGGAAACCACGCCGCCAGTCACAAACACAAATTTGCTCATAGATTTTCAACTTTAGATGTTTCTAGTTAAGAAGGTAACACTCAAATCTAAGAGCTAAAATCGAAAATTGTCCAGCAGTGTTTGAGCCTTTCTCAAATACGGGTGCGGATACGACGAGTCGCCCATTAGCTGAATCGGACGGTTGGTATGGGTTTGGAGTGCGATCGCCCATTTCACCAAAAAACGGGAAGCCCCTGGCTTTAGACATGGGGAGGAACTCGGTAGCGGTTTCAACCGCCTTCAACATTTATTTACGCAATTGATCGAAAGATTTGTTATACCATTTTTTTAAAGATGTGATAGAGATAAAATACCGCCAGACATTGATAATTCTGTCTTTGAGTTTTTACATAAGTCTTGCATAACTTTAAAAAAATGGTATTATAATTAGATTAGCAAGTAAAACAACCATCTACGTGTTGAAATACGCCTTGTATCGGAGAAATCCCGGCGAGCGTGAGCCACCACACTCCTTAAGGAGTAGTAAGCCTGTATAACTGACAAATAATGGCAGAGTGTGAAGCGTACCTATCTGGCGTTGTGATGGACTATGAAAGCAAACACAATTTAAAAGTAAGCGCAATTGCAATACCTTTTGTACTGGTAGTTGTTTTGAGCGTCTAGAGGTGACTTGATAACACCTTTGAGAGTTTTTGGATTAATTCAAGAATCCCCGTGGCTTCAGCCCTGGGGAGTATCAAAACTCTTGCTTGTTCCATACTTCGCTTTTGGAGCAGACGAAGGGCCCGCAAGAGACCAACCCTTTTTTACCTTCAGGAAAAATATGCCTGCAAGCGATCGGTCAAATCTGACATACTCGCCAAATCTAAAACAGCCTCTCCTAAATTCTCTAATTGCTCAGCGGATAACTGACTGATGCGAGCTTGAATCTCCGACGACAGCGGCCCGACACGGCGCTCCAATAAACGAACAACTAATTGTAACTGTCCTCGTTTGATGCCTTGCTCGATGCCTTGCTCGATGCCTTGCTCGATGCCTTGCTCGATGCCTTGCTCGATGCCTTGCTCGATGCCTTGTTCGATACCTTCTGCAAGGGCTATTTTGGTAGCTAGACTAATGGAGCCACGCTGGTCTTGAATGAACATTTCTCGCTTATCTAACTCATCTAGTTCCTGAGCATTTAGATTTGCTGTACTGGCAATTTTAAAAGCCTGTTTCAATTCCTCTACATTTCCCAATTCTTCTGGAACAGCCTGTAAAGCTTGAGCTGTTTTCATGAAGTATATCCACTTATCTGTCAAGGTTTCTAATTCATCTAGTTCCTTGTTGAATTTTGGTAACTCCACAAACACCATCTCAAATTGATCTGCTAGATAATCTACTAAAAATGTCTTTTCTTTGAAGATAAAGTGCGAAATCACTGTGTCCATGTTCTCAAACATTTTAAAATCTGTAATCGTCAGAGCAATCACAGGGTTTAACTTGCTGTAGCCACTTCCTGTGCTTAGCTGCATTGAATATGTTTTAGTTGCATTATACAAAACCCGCTGCTGAAAGTATTCTACATTCAAAACCTGCATTTCAATGATCACAGTTTTGTCACCATTAATTTTGGCTTTTACATCCAGGTAAGTGTCTTTGATACCTTTAATGTTTGAAGCTAAATAGGGATCGATAATTTCTAAATCTTCGATGACTGGCTGTGCTTCGTAGAGCAGAGCATTTAAGAAACTAATTAAAATGTTTTTACTGTCATCCGAGCCGAATATTTTTTTAAAAGCAAAGTCGGTTTTGGGGTTAATAAAACTCATGACATTTTTAATTTATTAGAGGTTTAGAGGTTGATGTGAGAATTATTTAAGCTATCTCACTATCATACAATATTCAGCATTGGCTTCGCGGTCGATCGCCCAAACCGACCTCAATACAAATGCCAGTCCCCAGCCCGCGCCTAGGGAGTCATTTCTTTAATCTTTAATCTAAAATCCACCCAGGTCTGGTTGTCATGTTTCCCGAACAGCTAACTCAGGAACGTTTCGCGAAGCGTAAAGTCATGGTAAAGAAAGCACCTCAAGTCTGCTAAAAAAAACAGCTATGAAGTTTGTCTGCGTTATATCCCCTCAACAATTGCTTTCTGCTGGTATCGCATTGCTCGCGGCGATCCTCTTCGAGGGCTTCGCTAACGAGTGTGGCGCGTGGCTCGCTCCCAATGCGGCCCGGGCCAATGCTCCTGGGGAACATTATTTGTCTCTGTCGCCGAAAATCCTCGCTAGTAACGATGTTAATTGCAACGGGGCGCGATCGCCCGAAACTCGCTGTCCTGTCGGCGGTTTGTTCGTCAAAACTCAAGATACAGCCACAGAACAAGTTTTTCTTCTCAAAAAAACTGAAGTTAAAGCCAAAATTGCCGGCAACATCTCCCGCGTCGAAGTTGTTCAGAAGTTTGAAAATCCTTTTCCCGAATCTTTAGAAGCTGTTTATGTCTTTCCCCTGCCCGACGAAGCGGCGGTGGACGACATGGAAATTAAAATCGGCGATCGCATTATTAAAGGTGATATCAAACGGCGCGATGAAGCTTTGGAAATTTACCAAAAAGCTCGCCAACAAGGCCGGACTGCGGGTTTGTTGGAACAAGAACGATCTAATATTTTTACTCAGTCTCTGGCTAATATCAAACCGGGAGAAAAAATTGAAGTTACGATTCGCTACACCGAAAGTCTCAAGTTTGCCGGTGGCGATTACGAATTTGTGTTTCCCACAGTGGTTGGGCCGCGCTACGTTTCGCAAAATACGACCGATGCCGATCGCATTAACCCGCCTGTTTTGACTCCCGGAACGCGATCGGGTCACGATATCGCTATTTCAGTAGAAATAGATGCCGGAGTGGCGATCGGCAATGTCCGCTCTACTTCCCATCAAATTACTACTGACCGCAGCGGCAATATTGTTCGCGTCAAACTAGCTGAATCTGACACAATTCCCAATAAAGATTTAATTCTGCGCTATCGAGTAGCAGGCGAAAATACTCAAGCAACAGTCCTGACTCAATCCGACCAGCGGGGCGGTCATTTTGCTACTTATTTAATTCCCGCCTTCAACTACAAAACTAATGAAATTGTACCGAAAGATGTCGTATTTTTGATGGATACTTCCGGTTCTCAGCAGGGCGAACCGCTGGCAAAATCTAAGGAGTTGATGCGTCGCTTCATTCAAGGACTCAATCCCAAGGATACTTTTACTATTATTGATTTTGCCAACACTGCAAAAGCGCTTTCAACAACTCCTTTAGCGAATACAGAAGCTAATCGACAAAGAGCCATTAAGTATATCGACGCTTTGCAGGCTAACGGCGGCACAGAACTGCTCAACGGCATTCAAACTGTGATGAAGTTTCCGGCGACAAGAACAGGAACGCTGCGGAGTATTGTACTGATTACCGATGGTTATATTGGTAATGAAAATGAAGTGCTGGCCCAGGTGCAGCAGAGTCTGAAACCGGGAAATCGACTTTATAGTTTTGGTGTCGGCAGTTCGGTGAATCGGTTTTTGCTCAACCGTTTGGCAGAAGTGGGAAGAGGCACGTCTCAAGTAGTTCGTCAAGATGAACCGTCAGCACCGGCTGCTGAAAAGTTTTTCCGCCAAATTAACAATCCGGTATTGACTAATATTCAAGTTAGTTGGGAAGGAATGGGGGAAAAACCGGAGATTTATCCGATCGCACCCCCAGACTTGTTTGCAAGCGCGCCGCTGGTTTTGTTTGGCAAAAAGGGCGATCGGGCTAACGGCCAACTTCGCATCCGCGGCACTCTGGCGGGTGGCAAAGCTTACGACCAAGTTTTACCTGTTAATTTTGCTCAATCCGGCGGGCGGCAGCGGGAGTCAACTTCAGTCGCAGCAGGCACTACGGATTTTGGCAATGCGGCGGTAGCTCAACTTTGGGGGCGATCGCGCATTAAGAGTTTAATGAATCAAATGTTTGGCGGCGAGACTAAATCTCTGGTGGAATCTGTGACTAATACTGCTCTGACTTATCACTTGCTATCGGAATACACGGCTTTGGTGGCGGTGAGCGAAGAAGTGCGAGTCGATCCAGATGGATCGCGCCGTCGCGTGCAAGTGCCTGTAGAATTGCCGCAGGGTGTCAGCTATGAAGGTATTTTTGATGCGGAGAAGGGCGAGCAAACTAGGGGCAGAGTTCGCAATATGACCCCGATTCGCGGCCCGGTACCGGTGAGTCCAGCTCCTACTCTCACGCGGGAAGCCCCTTACAGCGAACCACGAGCGCAGAAGCCAAAGGCTTCTCGTTTGCAAGTAATTAGTGCCGAAGGCTTGGATGCCGCGAGTCGCGCTGCTCTGACTCAATACTTGCAATCTGTTAATCTCTCGGCGGGGGTTAGCGGCGAGACGGTGTGGGAGTTGTCGGTACAAAACGGCATCGTACAGAAAGTGGCGATCCTCTTCGTTGGCGCAGCCCCCGTAGGGGCGGGCTTCGCTAACGACTCTCAAAGCTCGACGCTGCAAGCAACAGATGCCCTAGAGACTCTCAAGAAAGCCTTGATGTCCTGGCAACCGCCGGCAGGGTTCCAGGGTACGGTGCGCCTGAATTTGCGAATTACGGTCGATCGTTAAGCAATGACTATCTATGTCAAGAAACATTAACTTTTAAGTCAAAAGTACCGAAAGGGCGATCTCTACCGTGAACAAGATATAAAATCTTTATTAAGAGATCGCCTTTAAACAAAAAGTGATGTTAATGAAATTTATACCGTTTGAGGCAAACGCTAAAACAGTTTCCTTTCTGAAACAGTTTCCTTTCTGAAACAACCTTAACAGTAAAGATTTCTGGATCGAAACCCCACAATCACAGAAGGTATCATGCCCTATGGAAGTTAGTGAACTGCTCAACAATTACGAAAAAGGACAAAGAGACTTTGCTGGAGCCGATTTGCGCGGTGCAAACCTCAGCGGAGCCATCTTAATCGGAGTCAACCTTTCCCGAGCTAATCTTTCCGGGGCTAACCTCAGCAGGGCATTTCTCACCAAAGCAACGCTCAAAGATGCACAGATGCAAAGAACAAATCTGACTTTTGCCAAAATGGGCGAAACCCAACTTTCGGGTGCAGATTTGACAAAAGCCAATCTCAGCGGAGCTTTTTTGGTAAAAGCAAAATTGCCGAGGGTAAAGTTAAGCGGCGCAACTTTAACCGGCGCAAACCTGCGGGGTGCTGTGTTGTGGAATGCCAATTTGTGCAGCGCCGACTTGCAATTAGTTAACTTGCTGGGCGCGAATCTGACGGCAGCTAATTTTAAGTGGGCCAACCTTTACGGTGCAAGCCTCAACAGTGCAAAACTTTTTGGAGCTCAATTAACCGGAGTCAGTCTGCGGCGAGCGCAGTTGACAGGGGTGAATCTCTGCGGTGTAGATTTGAGCGGCGTTAATGTGAGCGAAGCTAAACTAATTGGAGCTAATTTGGAAGGCTCGAATTTGGCGGGAGCAAATTTCAGTGCGGCTCAGTTACGGGGCGTTAAATTGGCTGGTGCCAACTTAACTGGGGCTAAGTTGAGGGGAAGTTGTTTGAGAGGGGCAAATCTGAATTGGGCAAAGCTGTGTCAAGCTGATTTGATGGCAGCAGATTTGAGCGGGGCGACTTTAATAGGAGCAAATTTAGATAATGCTTTGTTGGCGGGAGCTATTTTGCCGGAATCTACTAGGCGCTATTTTTCTTTAGCTGGGGCGTGCCAAGTCAATTCTTGGGAAGTTTCGGAAATTAAAAATGGGTAATTGGGAATTGGTAATTGTTGCTTGTCAATCAATGACAAGTAAAAATTAATAAGCTGTTGTGCATTTAAATTAGACTTGAATTGCATAAATCTTTGATTGAGATCTCAACCGCAGATGCCAGGAGATATACGCAGATAAACGCAGATAATTTCCTGTTATGGCGATCGAATGAATGTAATTGAAGTCTATTGTACATTTGGGGCTTTGCTCAAAGCAGATATCCGCGCCTGACAAGGCATTGCCCTGTAGCTACAAAGAATTACGCTCAAGGTTTTCTGTTGAAATCAATTCTTTAATCTCAAATCTAAAATCGTTATGACTGTTAATTTTGGGGTGGTGCTGGTAACTGCGGCATCGGAGGCGGAGGCGGAGAATCTCGCTAAATCTCTAGTTGAACATAAGCTGGCTGCTTGTGTGAGTTTGTCGCCAATTCGCTCGATTTATAGTTGGCAAGGCGAGATTCATTCCGAGTCAGAGTGGCAGTTGGTGATTAAAACTGATATGGCTAAATTTGAGGCTTTAAAAACAAAAGTTCAGGAACTCCATTCCTATGAAGTTCCCGAAATTATTGCTATTCCTATTATCGCTGGTAGCGATGCTTATCTGAGTTGGATTGGACAATCTTTAGGTTCGTAGTGAGGACTTTATACCAATTTAATGTGAAGTTGCACATATCTCGATCCCCCTAAATCCCCCTTAAGAAGGGGGACTTTGATCGGAATCTTGTCCCCCCCTTATTAAGCTACCGTGTACACACATCTCTGTGTAGAACCAAAATCCTCGGAGATCCCCCTAAATCCCCCTTAAAAAGGGGGACTTTGACTCCGGTTCCCCCCTTTTTAAGGGATCTCATGACTTGTGTGTACACCGTAGCCTTTTAAGGGGGGTTAGGGGGATCTGTCTTAAGTGAACCTTATTGGTTGATAATTCCCAATTCCCCATTCCCAATTCCCAATTCCCAATTCCCGATTACCGAGATTTAAGATATTTCTGTAGACCGATGCAGCGATCGCACTTTGGATTAAAACAAGTGACAGCGCGATCAATCTGCCTAAATAGGCATGACCTTCATGGTGCTAATTTGTTAAGATTTATAAATATCAGGGACATCCGCACAAGTGCAAAGTCATCAGAATTCTCAGGCAAGAACAAGCCAGACGAGCAAATTACACAACATAATGCTTATAAATTTCTTGCCCTGACGCTCAAAGGCAAGTAGATCATGAACATCGAACTATTAAAAGAAAAATTAGAACAGCTAAAAAAACGTCCCAATTGTAGCAAAGGAACGATCGACCAAATCGAAAACTGGTTAATCGGTTCCCACATTTTGCAGAGATTGCGGATTAACCCTTACTACCTAGCAGGCGGTACTGTCAAGAATGTTAAAAGAATTACTTCGGAATTTCTGCACGGAGTAAAAGCTGGCGCCTTCGACTTGCACTGGGATATTCACTGTCCCCACTGCGACATGATTACAGAAGAATTTAAGGATTTGGCAGACACATCAGAAATGTCTTTGTGCCCGATGTGCGAGCGCGAGTTTAAAATTGATTTGCTCGATCGCGTCGAAGTTACTTTTTCCCTGAACAAAGAAATCGAAAACCCGCAACTGCGGCCCGTCTGCGCTCCCCCTCCCGTACTCCAGAACAAACTGCAACTGGTAACACCTTTATACTGCACCGAATCCGAGATTGTTACCTTAGAAACAGGTCGATATCGGTACTGCTGTCCCCTCACTTTAGCTAAAGGGATTTTAAAGGTTGAAGGCTCAGAAACAGAAGAGATACAAGAAATTAAACTCAAGCAGTTAGCCGGCAAAGATTTTGACAAAACAGATCTCGCCGTGCGTCCGGGAAAAGTTAAGATCGAACTAACTAATACCGATCACAATTTGTCGGGGCTGATTTTGCATTCCGATGAATTGCCCCAGGAATTGACATTAGAACAACTACCTTTGCGGCTGTCAGGAATTCAACTGCTTCATCACCCGGATTATAAGCGTTTGTTCGGCGATCAAGTAATATCGGAAAGAGAGCGAGTCAAGATTCGGGCGATTACTATTATGTTTACCGATATTACCGGTTCTACCAGAATGTACGAAACGCTGGGAGATACTAAAGCTTACAATATTGTGCGCGATCATTTTGAAATTTTCTTTGAGTCGATCGAGAAATTTGGCGGTAAAGTCATTAAAACCATCGGCGATGCCGTCATGGCTTCCTTTATCAGCAACGAACAAGCAATTATGGCGGCCGCCGATGCTGTGGCCTGTTTCAGAGAGTACAATTTAACTCGCCCACAAGCAGAGTGGATTCAAGTCAGAATTGGCATTCACCGAGGTACGGCTTTGCTCGTAAATCTCAATAATTCGATCGACTATTTTGGCTCGACAGTCAACAAAGCCGCCAGGATTCAAAATCTTTCTAAAAGTGACGAAGTTTCGTTTTCCCAAGATGTTTACAGCGACCAAACATTTTTGACAGCATTAAAAGCTGCTGGAGTGTCCGAAATTCACAAACGAGTTGAAGATTTAAAGGGAATACAAGGCGCACAAGTCGCTTATACTGCTAGAATTAATACGGAATCAGTAATCGCACTTTCTGCGGGCGGGGTCGCTAAAAAAACTTAATTAGGTAAGGTAAATAAATATACCTGGTTATTGCTAGCCTTTCGCTGCGATATCCGCAACAGATAACGGGGAGGGACATGGCATTGTCCAAGGCGTGTCAACTTAACGTAAAACCGACCGTCTCTCTCGTTTATAGCCGAGTCTCGATCCCCCCTAGCCCCCCTTAATAAGGGGGGGACAAGAAGTATTTCTCAAAGTCCCCCTTCTTAAGGGGGATTTAGGGGGATCAGGACTCAGGTAAAAACGGGATTTATCAAGGCTTTCAGGCGATTGTTGACACTAATGGGCTCTTGGAGTTTCCCTACTTAAAAGCTACAACTCATCATTAAGCTACTTGCGACCCGAAGGCAAAATAAGCTCTAATAAACATAGTCCGAATTACTTAGCAGCACGCTTACCAAATATGTTTGCTACTAAATAACTGAAGTCGAGGACTTCCCATCATGAATTCTCCTCAATTATCTCCAGAAAATACACCCGAATCGATCGCACCAGCCGCCCTCGACAGCCAACAATTAGCCGAAACCGATGCCCCCTTTCCCATTGTTGGGATTGCCGCCTCAGCAGGAGGTTTGGAAGCATTCACCGGGTTGCTGAGCCATTTACCCACCGATACGGGTATGGCGTTTGTGCTGATTCAGCATTTAGCCCCGGATCACAAAAGTCTGCTAACCGAGATTCTCGCCAGACAGACGAAAATGCCTGTTAGTGAGGTAAAAGACGGCATGGCTGTAGAGCCGAATCAAGTCTACATCATTCCGCCCAACACCAAGATGGTGCTGTGTAAAGGCGTGCTGCAACTATCCCCGCGCGAGAAGATTTATGGCAAATATATGCCGGGAGATGCCTTTTTTACCTCATTGGCGATCGATCGCGGGCACAAAGCAATCGCCGTAGTATTATCCGGGGGAGACGGAGACGGTTCACTGGGGCTCAAGGCAATCAAAGCAGCCGGAGGCATGACTTTTGCTCAATGTCAAGACACAGCAAAATTCGATAGTATGCCGAATACCGCTGTTGCTACAGGAAATGTCGATTTTGTTCTGCCACCGGCAAAAATTGCCGAGGAACTGGCAAACTATAGTCACAGTCCCCTTCTCACTGGCCCGCTTCCCGTGACAAAAGTTGAAAAATCGCCCGAACCGGGAGATGCCCTGACAACTATTTTTGCACTACTGAAATCGACCACAGGCGTTGATTTTAGCAACTACAAACCCACCACGATCGCTCGACGCATCCAGCGACGGATGGTGTTGTACAAGCTGGAAAGCTTGGATGATTACGCCGAAAACCTTCGACAGAATTCGGATGAAGTCAAAGCTTTGTATGAAGAAATCCTGATCCACGTTACCAGTTTCTTCCGCGATCCCGAAGCCTTTGAAAAGTTAAAAAAGCTGGTTTTCCCCACGATTACCCAAAATAAATCGGCAAATGCTCCCATTCGGATTTGGGTGGCGGGATGTTCCACAGGTGAAGAAGTTTATTCGATCGCCATTTGCTTGTTAGAGTTTTTGGGCGATCGAGTCATCCAGCCACCGATCCAGATTTTTGCCACAGACATTAGCGAAGGGGCGATCGGCAAAGCGAGGTCTGGCGTCTACTCAGAAAACCAGATGGTAGATGTTTCACCAGAACGACGTACTCGCTTCTTTATTCGCAACGAAGAAGGAGGTAGTTATAGAATCAGCAAGGCAGTCCGCGAACTATGTGTATTTGCCCGACAAGACTTAGGCAGCGACCCGCCTTTTTCCAATGTCGATTTACTTAGCTGTCGCAATGTGCTGATCTACTTGGGAGAGTCATTGCAAAAAAAAGTGATGCCCGTTTTTCATTACAGTCTTAACCCAAATGGCTTTCTCTTGTTAGGCAGTTCTGAGAGTACCGGAAAATTCTCATACTTGTTTACTTCAGTTGATAAAAAGTCTAAAATTTATGCCAAAAAGTTGACGGCGAGTCGTCCCACTTTTTCGTTTACGCCGAGTTCCTATCCCGTCGCTAAAGCACGTGAAGGGCAGGGGGTGAAGGAAAATTTGACAAATAGCTTTGATTTACAGCGAGAAACAGACCAACTGATTTTGAATCGCTATGCCCTAGCAGGTGTGGTTGTCAACGAGATCATGAACATCCTGCAAGTGCGGGGAGACATCAATCCTTACTTGAGACTGGCCTTCGGAACGCCCGACTTAAACTTGCTGACAATGGCAAGGGAAGGCTTGCTAGTTGAGCTTCGCACCGCCATTTATCAGGCACAAACGGAGAACGTGACCGTTAGGAAAGAAGGGGTATCGCTTGTTGAATCGGGCCGAGGATCGAGTATCGTCAATTTTGAGGTGATTCCGTTCCATCCACAGGCGGTCGAAGGACGCTACTTTTTGGTGTTATTTGAAGAGGCTTCACCCCCGGTGCTTAACTTCAGCACTCTCCCTTGTGAAAGCTTCGAGCAAGCTGATTTAGTGCGCGAAATTGAGCTGGTGAGGCAGGCACTTGCAACCGCTTACCAAGACAAAACTGCGGTTCAAGCGCAACTGCAAGCGGTGATCCAGGAACACGAAAATCTCAACCAAGACCTCAAAGTTGCCAACGAAGAAGTCTTATCGAGCAACGAGGAGTTGCAAAGCACCAACGAGGAGTTAGAAACGGCCAAAGAAGAGATTCAAGCCACTAACGAGGAACTCACTACCACTAACGAGGAACTTCGCAGCCGAAATATTGAACAAAGCCTCGTGAATAACGATCTGATAAATTTGCTTTCCAGTATCAATATTCCTATCTTAATGCTGACAAACAATTTACAGATTCGACGCTTTACGCCAACGGCACAGCAAATTTTTAGTGTGATTCCCACAGATGTTGGACGACCCTTTAGCGACATCCGCTCAACTCTGAACGTTCCTGACTTGGAACAGATGATTTTGGAGGTGATTGATACTCTCCAGACGAAAGAACAAGAAGTTCAAACTTTATCGGGATATTGGTACAACCTCCGCATTCGTCCTTACCGGACAACGGAAAACCAGATTGACGGTGTGGTGATGGTTTTGCTCGATATTGATGCTCTTAAACGCAGTGCCAGAACCTTGGAGGAGGCCCGAAATTATGCTGAAACCATTGTGGAAACTGTGCAAACGCCTTTAGTCGCGCTAGATGCTAATTTCCGAGTGAATAAAGCAAATCGATCGTTCTATGAAACGTTTAAAGTTTCATCCCCAGAAACAGCGCAATCTTCGCTGTTTGAATTGGGAAATGGGCAGTGGAATATCCCGCAATTGCGATGGATATTGGAAGATATTCTGGTGAGTGATGTTCAGCTTGAAAACTTTGAGTTGGATCACCTGTTTGAGCAGATCGGGCAGAAAACCATGCTGCTGAATGCTTGTAAACTTGAACGAGAAGATCAAGCTTTAATGATTTTGTTGTCGATCGAGGATATCACGCAGCGCAAGCAGTTTGAGACAGTACGATCGCAGTTATTGGAGCAGGAACAATTGGCCCGCCAACAAGCAGAAACCGCCAACCGTGCTAAAGATGAATTTCTCGCGAATCTCTCCCACGAGCTCCGCAATCCCCTGACTCCGATCCTGGGATGGGCACAAATCCTGCGCTCCGGCCAGCTTAAGGAAGCAGCCGCTATTCACGCTCTAGAGGTGATCGAGCGCAGCGCGAGGGTGCAATCTCAGTTAATCGAAGATCTCCTGGATATTTCCCGGATTACGAGTGGCAAACTGGTTCTTGATACGAGTTTGATCGATCTGGTTTTGGTAGTACAAGCTGCGCTCGACGGGGTTCAATTATCAGCGAATGCCAAAAACATTCAAATGGTTGCTCAGTTGAGTTCTGCAACTGTTTTAGGTGATGCTGATAGATTGCAACAAGTTGTGTGGAATCTTCTATCTAATGCAATTAAGTTTACTCCGGCGGGGGGAGGAGTGGAAGTAACGCTGTCGGCGATCGAGAATTACGCTCTACTTCGAGTTAGCGACACGGGAAAAGGCATTCGGGCCGACTTGTTGCCGTATATTTTCGATCGTTTCCATCAAGGGGATTCCAGCAGCGGCAAGGCTAATCAAGGGCTAGGATTGGGTTTGTCGATCGTGCGTCATCTGGTAGAATTGCACGGGGGAACCGTGCAAGCGGAGAGTCCGGGTGAGGAACAAGGAACTACAATGACTGTGAGATTGCCGTTGCGATCGTTGCCTGTCGAGTTGACATCGCCGCTCAATTTAAAGTCAAATGTTTTGGTAGGGCCTTTAAACGCCTCAAAGGATATCGTGCCCTCTCTCGAAGGCTTACACATCTTAGTTGTGGACGATCAGCTCGATACCCGGGAGCTCGTAGAATTTGTACTCACAAGCTATGGGGCTGAGGTTTTGACGGTTGCATCTGCCAAAAGTGCGATCGATGCTATGAAGGAAAACCCCGGCAAATACGACGTGCTAATCTCGGATATCGGAATGCCAGAAAAAGATGGGTATTTCTTGATTCGAGAAGTGCGAACCCTTGCTGCAGAAGCCGGAGGAGAAATCCCAGCCGTCGCGCTGACTGCTTATGCGAGCGATAAAGAACGGAAAAGGGCGATCGAAGCTGGTTTTCAAGCGCATATTGCCAAGCCTGTCCAGCCAGTTCAACTAGCATTAACGGTTGCCAATTTAGCAGGAAGATTTTAATTAATTTGGAGTTTTGATTTATGATGTTTGAGATTAGATTAGGCAGTTAAATTCTTGTCCCCCGGAGATCCCCCTAAATCCCCCTTAAGAAGGGGAGTAGGGGTTGACTTTGAGTGCTTCATGTCCCCCCCTTCTTAAGGGGGGTTAGGGGGGATCTCCGGATGGAGATTAGGAGGATGATGACCAAATTAAACGACTCCAATTTCCACCTACCTTACAACCCAAAACTCATCCCTATCGCCAAGAAACTTCGGAAAAATCCAACTCCAGCCGAAAAGAAACTTTGGGAAGATTTTCTGAGAAATTTCCCTTTTCGAGTTGTGAGACAGATCCCGATAGACAATTTTATTGTAGATTTTTATTGTGCTGCTTTAAGATTGGTAATTGAGGTTGATGGCGAGAGTCATTTTACCGAACAGGGGAAACAATTTGATGCGGAAAGAACAGGGATTTTCGAGGGGTATGGACTGCAAGTTGTCAGGTTTACGAATGTTGATGTGTTGCAGTGTTTTGAGGGAGTTTGTGAGGAGTTGTTGGGTGCGTGCGATCGTCATTCTTAGGGCCAGATATCCCTGGCACTCCCCTTAATAAGGGACAAGAGTACGATCGGGCATCTCGTAGTAGTTAAGGCCAGATCCCCCCTAGCCCCCCTTAAGAAGGGGAGTAGGGGGTGGGACAAGAGTAGGATCGGGCATCTCGTAATAGTTAAGGCCAGATCCCCCTAGCCCCTTAATAAGGCGGGGACAAGAGAGTTATGTTGCGCTAAAAACAATTGCTAAAAATAGCACAATATGAGATCATACAAAACCATATAAAAATTACGGAGTTATGATTCTTGGTAACTATTAAATGTCGGGGCATTACCTTCTCAAATATCGAAGCCGTAATCTTTGACAAAGACGGCACTCTAGAGGATTCTCAAGAATTTTTGAGACTGTTGGGGATTAAGCGAGCGCGCCTCGCAGACGCTCAAATTCCGGGGGTGGGAGAGCCTTTACAAATGGCTTTCGGTATCGAAGGCGGCAGCATTGACCCCACGGGCTTGCTGGCAGTCGGTAGTCGCAGGGAAAATGAGATTGTGGCGGCGGGATACATCGCCGAAACCGGCAGGGGATGGTTGGAATCTTTAACTATTGCGCGCCGCGCTTTTGATGAAGCTGACGAAATGTTTAAAAATAGTGCTGTGTCTCCTTTATTTGTCGGCAGTTTGGAAGTGCTGAAATATCTTTCGGAAGCGGGTTTAAAACTGGGTATTCTTTCGGCTGCTACGACAGAATCGGTGCAAAAATTTGTGAAACACCACGCATTAGCCGAGTGGATTCAGTTAGAAATGGGAGTTGATTCAACGGTTCATAAACCCGATCCGAAATTGTTTTTGCAAGCTTGTGAGAAACTCGGAGTAAATCCCGCAGCAACTTTGATGGTGGGAGATTCAGCGGGCGATATTCAGATGGGTAAAAATGCGGGCGCGGCTGGCTGTATCGGGATTTGTTGGGGGAAGGCCCAGGTTAGTCATTTGGAAAATGCTGATGTGGCGATCGCATCTTTGGATGAAATTACAATTTTACCAGATTGAGCAAACATCACATCGCCGGGGCAGGTTTTGCTTGGGAAAATCTCGCTTGTACCTGAGTCCAGATCCCCCCTAACCCCCCTTAAGAAGGGGGGGACAAGAGTGTTCAAAGTCTCCCTTTTTAACGGGGAAGAGTCTTCTGTTTCGTCCCCCCGTTAAGAAGGGGGGACAAGAAAGAGCATTCAAAGTCCCCCTTCTTAAGGGGGATTTAGGGGGATCTGGCCTCGGCTATAAGCGAGAGATACAAAGGTTTTTAATCTTAAGTTAACACGATAAAAAGCATTGCCGTTTCCCTACAGCTAACAACGCAAACCGAGAATTACGACATCTCTTTCAACGCCGTCAAGTTCGGCAACTTGCGGCAGATATCCCCACCGCTGAAAGCCAAATTTCTCAAACAATCTTACACTCGGCTGATTGTGAGCAAAAATTATTCCTATGAGAGTTTTAAGCTTCAATTCTGGACTCCGCACAATTGCCGATTGCAATAAATTTTGTCCGATTCCGCAGCGTTGGCGATCGGGTGCGATATAGATGCTAACTTCTGCTGTATGCTGATAGGCAGCGCGTCCGTAGAAAAGCTGAAAACTCAGCCAGCCAACAATATTTTGTTCTGATTCAATTACCAAAATCGGCCAGGAATTGGGCGAGTGTTCTCTGTACCACGGGAGGCGACTTTCGACTGAGACTGGTTTTAAATCTGCTGTGGCCATTCTGCCCGGTATTGCTGCGTTATATATTTGGACAATTGCTGGCAAATCGCTTTCTTCTGCGTCGCGAATTTTCATCGTTTGGTTGACGGTTGACAGTTGACAGTTGACAGTTGACAGTTGACAGTTGACGGTTGACAGTTGACAGTTGACGGTTGACGGTTGACTGTTAACTAATGACTAATAACTAATGACTCTTGTACAGTTCCATAATATCGCTGACAGCCATTCTTGAATTTGCTCCCAAAGTCAGTGGCGATGTGTGTCCTCGCTGCAAGTGTTCTGCCGCCGCACAGCCGATCATTGCTGCGTTGTCTGTACAATATTTTAATGGCGGAAACAATACTCGCAAGTTGTGTTTTGCTGCTGCTGCTTGTAAATGTTTTCGGAGTCCACTGTTTGCTGCCACTCCGCCACCGACTACAATAGTGGTAAGCCCGAAATTTACGGCGCAGTCGATCGCTCTTTTTGTTAAACCCTTGGCTACTGTTTCCTGAAAGCTAGCCGCAATATCATTAATTGTAGAGGCAGGTAAGATGCCTTCGGCATCCACATTGTTATTTTGTTTCTTGAGTTTCTGTACTAATTGCAAAACTGCGGTTTTCAAGCCGCTAAAACTACTGTCGTAAGGATGGTAGCCGCCACCAGGCAAGGAAATTCTGCCTTCTGGTAGGGGGTATGCTTGGGGATTGCCAAGGGCGGCCAATTTGTCAATCATCGGCCCGCCGGGATATCCTAGCTGCAACAGTCTCGCGACTTTATCAAAAGCTTCGCCGGCGGCATCGTCGCGTGTGTGTCCTACAGTTTCGTAAACGCCGCAATCTTTGACATAAATAAAGCTAGTGTGTCCCCCGGAAACTAACAAACACAAAAACGGTGGCTGCAAGTCGGGTTCGGTAAGGTAAGAAGCGTAGATGTGCCCTTCGAGGTGGTGGACGCCTAAAAAAGGTTTTTGATGGACTATTGCCAAGCTTTTCGCCGCTGTCAGCCCGACTAACAATGCACCTACTAAACCGGGGGCACAAGTCGCTGCAATGCCGTCAATTTCTGACCAACTCAGGTTTGCTTCACCGAGACACTGGGCAATTACCTGATTGAGCATTTCTAGGTGACTCCGCGAAGCCACTTCCGGTACTACCCCGCCATACTGCTCGTGGATTTTAATTTGTGATGCTACAACATTGCTGCAAACTTGACGATTCTTAACAATTGCTGCTGCTGTTTCGTCACAACTTGTTTCGATTGCGAAAATGGTTGCCATTAACTGGTAATTTTATTTGATAGGTTAGTTATTGCTAGCTTAACTAATTCGGCGCAAGTCCCGCGCTCTACCTGTACTCAGGTTATTGTTAAGGGATTTATTGCCCGATCGACAGGTAAGGTCATCATCTGATGCAAGGAAGGAATATCCTCGCGGTATTGCTAGCTCAGCATTGACCTATGAAAACGGGAATCCCTCATTCTATTGGGCTTTGCCGCATCAATGATGGATACTTTACACTGTCAACAAACACGATCATCTGGATGACCGATCGGCAAGTTGAAATGCTTGTACAAAAACTTATTGTTTTGTAACAAAAGGAAACAATTCCATGCGACGATTGTTTGCTGCAATTTTAGTGTTGAGTGTCTGGATCAGTTTTACTCCAGTTGCTTCGGCTTACAATTTAGTGCCGTGCAAAGACTCTCCCGAATTTAAGGAACTGGCTAAAAATGCACGTTCTACGAATGGCGATCCCGCATCTGCGAAAGCAAGATTCGAGCGCTATTCTCAAGCTATGTGTGGCCCGGAAGGATACCCGCACTTAATCGTAGATGGCAACTTGAGCAAAGCAGGGGACTTTTTGATTCCTAGCATACTGTTCTTGTATATCGCAGGTTGGATTGGCTGGGTCGGCCGCGCTTATCTGCAAATTGCCAAAAAATCAGCAAGTCCAGAGGAACAAGAGATTATTATCAACGTTCCTGTGGCAATCTCGTGTATGCTGACCGGCTTTTTGTGGCCTCTGGCAGCTCTCAAAGAAATCACCAGTGGTGAAATGTTTGCGAAGGACGACGAAATTACTGTTTCCCCCCGCTAAAATTGGGAAATGGAGAAGAGCTAATAGCTAACAGTTAAGTAATTAACTGACAATTAGCAATTAGCGCGCTAGACCGATCGGCAATTACCAACTGTCTCGAATTTTCAGGAGCAGAATTCATGCAATACTTTGTCAAGTTTCTTTCGACAGCACCAGTATTGGCTATCCTTTGGATATCTATTCAAGCTGCGGCTTTAATTGAATTTAACCGCTTTTTCCCCGACCTGCTTTTCCATCCGATGCCTTAAGATTTGAGGGAAATTAGGTTGCAAAATCTATGACGGTTGACGGTTGACGGTTGACGGTTGACTGTTGACGGTGGAGGTAAAAGTTGAGAGTTTTGATTTTTGAATTATGAGTTACAGGTTAATTTAAAGCTCAAATATCAAAACTCTCAAACCCTACCAGTTCGTGCCAGACAGCGCATAAATGGGTAAAATCCAAGGATATCAACTATTTAGTTATCAAATTAGTTACCAATGACTAATGACTAATGACTAATGACTAATGACTAATGACTAATATTGTGAATCGATGAAGTCTTATCTCGCCGCAGCAATTCAAATGACTAGCTTGCCTGACCTGCAAAAAAATTTGGTTCAGGCAGAGGAATTAATCGACCTGGCAGTGCGTCGGGGTGCGGAGTTAGTTTCCTTACCAGAAAATTTCTCGTTTATGGGAGAAGAGGAGGAAAAGATGGCTCTTGCAGAGGCGATCGGACTCCAAAGCGAAAAATTCCTCAAAACGATGGCCCAACGGTTCCAGGTAACGATTCTGGGCGGCGGATTTCCAGTGCCGACTCCAGGGGGGAAGGTATACAATACTTGTTTGCTGGTAGACCCAAACGGCACTGAAGTGGCAAGGTACAGAAAAGTACATTTGTTCGATGTGGATGTTCCCGACGGCATTACTTACAGGGAATCGAACACTGTGAAAGCTGGTGAAGATTTGCCGTCGGTTTATGTGTCACCGGAGTTGGGGACGCTGGGACTTTCGGTGTGCTATGACGTGCGGTTCCCGGAAGTGTACAGGCATTTGTCGTACAAGGGGGCTGATATTTTGTTCGTGCCGGCGGCGTTTACTGCTTACACTGGCAAGGATCACTGGAAGGTTTTGTTGCAAGCTAGGGCGATCGAGAATACTTGTTATATGATTGCCCCTGCACAAACTGGCCGCCACTACGGCCGCCGTCAAACACACGGTCACGCGATGATTATAGATCCTTGGGGCGCGGTTTTGGCGGATGCTGGAGAGGAACCGGGTGTGGCGATCGCAGAAATTAATCCCGATCGACTAGAACAAGTCCGCCGCCAGATGCCGTCGCTGCAACACCGGGTTTTTCTGTGAAGGAAGTTTGAGACCCAATGGGTCTCAAAATTTCAGTCCCCCTCAGCGACAAGACCTGGAGAGTTTTTATTCGGCCGCGTAATTGTGTACGCTCGTACACAAAAAAACTTGGATCGGGTGCGCCCAGAACCTGGTTGGGGCGGGTTTAGGGTTGAGATCAAGCCGATCCCCCCTAACCCCCCTTAACAAGGTGGAGACAGGGGTGCTATCAAAGTCCCCCTTAAGAAGGGGGATTTAAGGGGATCGAGACTGCGGTAAAAGCGAAATTTATCCAGAGGTTTTTTTCGCGGGAGATGAACGGCCAATAACTCGCGATAAAATGTCTAATGCAGGTTCAATGGGCGTGCACTTCTGCTAAAAGGCGAATTGGCGAAAGTAGAATTGCACGAAATGCGTCTTTTTGGAGAAATGAAACACACTCTTTCGGTTTTAGTTGAAGATGAAGCGGGTGTCCTCACTCGAATTGCTGGTTTGTTTGCCCGTCGGGGTTTTAATATTGAAAGTCTCGCCGTTGGCCCGGCGGAGCAAGTGGGAGTGTCTCGGATTACGATGGTTGTACCCGGAGATGACCAGATTATCGAGCAGTTGACCAAGCAACTGTACAAGTTGATTAACGTGCTTAAAGTTCAGGATATAACGGAAATTCCCTGTGTGGAACGGGAGTTGATGTTGCTGAAAGTTAATGCTGCTACCGGGACGCGATCGGAGATCATTGAGTTAGCTCAAATTTTTAGAGCCCGAGTTGTGGATATTGGTGATGATACGCTGACATTGGAAGTTGTGGGTGATCCGGGTAAAATGGTGGCGATCGTCCAGGTTCTGAATAGATTTGGGATTAAGGAAATTGCTCGTACTGGGAAAATTGCCCTGACGCGGGAGTCGGGGGTAAATACTGAGTTTCTCAAGTCTTTGGAAGCGAAAGTTTGAGTTAGTTGACGGTTGACGGTTGACGGTTGACTGTTGACTGTTGACTGTTGACTGTTGACTGGTATTGGTCATGAATTAATTGTTGGCTATTAATTATTTAAACAAGCTAATATGGAAAGCTTTCAACAGCTACAAGTTTATCAATTAGCTGAAAAAATATCAAACGAAATATGGTTTATTGTTAAAAAATGGGACGAGTTTACGAAGGATACGATGGGCAAACAAATAGTGCGATCTGCTGATAGTGTTGGTGCTAATATTGCCGAAGGACATGGACGCTAGAGCTGCCAAGATAATCAGCGTTTTGTTAAAATTGCCCGAGGTTCATTAAACGAAACAAGACACTGGTTAAGACTTGCCTACGCTCGAAATCTTTTAACTCAAGAACAGATCGATCGCCTGCATCCCTTATTAAATGAACTTTCACCAAAACTGAATGCCTATCTTAATCCACTCAAACAAAAAGCCAAAGGTTAACAGTCAATAGTCAACAGTCAACAGTCAACAGTCAACCGTCAACAGTCAACCGTCAACCGTCAACCGTCAACCGTCAACCGTCAAATTACCATTCAGGTTGACTTTCTATTAAAAGTGTGGCTGCGATGCTGTCTATCGGCTTTGAGAAAAAGTATCCTTGTCCGTATTCGCATTGCAGCGCCCTGAGTAAATTAAGCTGTTCGATGGTTTCGATTCCTTCAGCAATTACATCCATGCCTAAATGACTGGCTAAAATTAAAATAGTCTGTACAATCGCTTCGTTGCCTTCATCTTCAGTCATGCGGCTAACAAAAGCTCGATCGATTTTTAAAGCATCAGTTGGAAAAGTGTGCAGGCGGCTTAAAGAAGAATAGCCAGTGCCGAAATCGTCAATATATAATTGAATTTCTAAATTTTTCAATTCCGCGAGGATAGCGACTGCTGATTCGGCATTTTCCATGATGACGCCTTCAGTAATTTCTACCTTTAAAGTGCGGGGGTCAAGCTGAGTTTCTTGTAAAATTTCGCGAATGCGATCGATTAAATCGGGTTGTTTAAATTGCTGGTTAGAAAGGTTGACGCTGACAGTCAACGGCGGATTTGCTGGGAATTTTTGGTGCCACTCGTGGATCTGATGACAAGCCGATCGCATCATCCACCAGCCCATAGGTATAATCAATCTAGTTTCTTCAGCTACTAAAATAAACTCGCCAGGAGATACGACACCCCGCTGCGGGTGATACCACCGCAGCAGCGCTTCAAAACCGCTGATTTTACCGGTAATTAGAGAGACAATGGGCTGATAGTAAAGCTGAAATTCCTGGCAGTCTAAAGCGCGTCGCAGGTCGTTTTCCAGTTGCAAAAGGGCGACGGCGCGAGTGTGCATACTTAAGTCAAAAACTTCGTGGCGAGCTTTGCCCAATCCCTTAGCATGATACATGGCAGCATCTGCATCTCGGAGCAGTTCTTCCGGTCGATCGTACAACATGGGGAACGGGACATTGGGAACAGGAGAGTCGGAACATAAACAAGACAAAGAAGTTTCCCGATCGATATTTCCCAGATTTCCCGCGCTCGACAGTTTGCTGGTTTCCCTTGGATACTGAGGTAAACCAGAACAAACAATCCCAATGCTAGCACTGGTAAAAACTTGATATTCGTTAAGGTAAAAAGGCTCTGCCAGTTCCGCTTGCACTCGTTCGGCAATCTGGATCGCATCCTCGGTGCTTTTGATATTTTCCAGCAAAATAGCGAATTCGTCGCCGCCGAGACGGGCAACGGTATCTCCAGCGCGCAAACAGATTCCCAGACGCTGCGCGATCGCGATCAGCAACCGATCGCCAACTAAATGCCCCAAACTGTCGTTAACAACCTTAAAGCGATCCAGATCGATAAACAGCACCGCAAACAAAATCTCGGGGCGGCGTTTTGAAAGATCGATCGCGTGCCCCAAGCGATCCATAAATAAAGATCGGTTGGGCAAACCGGTTAGCATATCGTGCAAAGCATCGTGTACTAACTTATCTTCTGCTATTTTGCGGAGGGTAATATCTTCGACAGTGCCTTCGTAGTAAAGTAAATTTCCGTCAGGGTTGCGAACTGCCCGGCCGTTCTCGGAAACCCAGATAGTAGTGCCGTCAGCGCGGTAAACTTGGGACTCGAACTCAGACACAAAACCGTGTTTTTCGATCGCGCGCAAAAACTCGACGCGGCGCTTGGGATCGAGGTAAAGTTGGCGGTCTATGTCTTGGATATTTGCGATCAATTCGGCGGCAGAGTCGTAGCCGTAAATTCTCGCCAAAGCAGGGTTAGCGCTGAGGTAGCGTCCGTCGGGCGTTGCCTGGAAAATGCCTTCGATCGCATTTTCAAAGATACTGCGGTATTTCTCTTCCGCCTGTTGCAGCGCGAATTCTGCCTGCTTGCGATCGGTGATATCGGTCAACGTGCCGAGATAGCCTAGAACTTCCCCGCTTTTGGTCATTTCTGGCACTGCTTGCCAAAATACCCAGGTTGTAAAGTCACCGTTGCAAAAGCGATACTCTAACTTACAGGGCAACTTGTCTGTGACAGCGCGATACCACTGGCTCAAAACACGATCGCGGTCTTCCGGATGCAAACTTTGCGCCCAACCTTCGCCTAGTGCCTTTGGCGCCGTCAGTCCCGCCATCTCCAAAAATCGCTGGTTGACGTACAAGCAATCTCCAGTAGCGTCGGCGCGGAAAATCCCGACCGGCAGTATTTTTGCCAAGGTGTAATAGCGGTATTCGCTTTCTAGCAGCGCGCTGGCAGCTACTTTCGTCTCTGTGATGTCAAACATTGCTCCTTGAAGGATGACAGACTTGCTTGCTTCATCGCGAACTGCAGTCGCTTGATCGCGGAACCAGACGACTCGACCGTTGCGGGCGATCGCGCGGTATTCTGAAACCAGCGAGCCCTCGCAGAAGATATCTTCTCCATCGCTGAATTTCTGTGTAGCGTTTTCAACTAACACGCGGTCACGGTCTTCTGGGTGAACGAGTTTCAGCCACAGGTCGGGATCTGCTCTCCATTCAGCTACAGAATAACCTAGAAAAGTCTCAATTTGCGGGCTGATGTAAAGTTTGGCCGCCTTGCGGTTGAGGGGAGAAATGTAGGTGACAGCGGGCATTTGTTCTACCAGCGCGCAGTATTTCGCTTCTACAGTGGACAGTGCTGCTTCTAGGCGCTGCCGCTCTAATTCGGCGGCGGCCCGTCCCGCAAAGATGCTGAGAATTAATCGGAATTTGGCAAGATGTGCTTCGACCAGGGGTCGATCGTGAAAAATACAAATAATGCCTAAAGGTTCGCCGTAAGAGTTTTTCAGCAAGACTCCCAGGAAACTGCGCGCACCTGTAACTACGGATCTGCGGTCTTCTGGAAAGGTTTCCCAGAGGTTGTCGGGACAGGAATACATTCCCTCCTCCAGCACCCGCGCTTCGGGAGTATTGGCGATGTCGCACTCAAAGTTTGGCTGCTGCTGTCCGTCGCTCCAAAAACTGATAACTTGCAATCTATCGGCAGCAGCATCAGTGCGTGCCTTCGACTTAATCGATTTGGCCGCGACGGCGGTGCGAACTCCGAGTGCTGAGGCTAAGTGGCAAACTAAGGCATCAAAGAATTCTGCCCCCCCCGGCGAATCAGTACCTGCTAGGATTTCGCCCAGCAAATCTTCCTCTAATTGCGCGAAACCATTAACTTTGGGAGAATTATCGGCATTCGGGCGATCGGGATTGTCTCCCATCGAACCCGAAATGCTCAGATTTAGGGTTTTGCTAGTTCCAGGCCCCAAAAGAGGGGAAGAATTCACACTTAGGCGCTCTTGCTTGGCCAAGAATACAGCCCGGCCCATACCTAAAACTTTACCCAAGAAGCTGTCAGTTGCCAGCCACTGATTTGAGTTGGGAAAAATCAAAAAGTTTTTCCGTTTTTTCAATCCCGCAGATAAATCGTCGGGCTTTAATTCTGCCAACGGCCGTTGCTCTTGGGCTAGCGGTAGACTGGAAGGCCTTCGGTGCCACTTGAGATAAATCGCGGACACCAAGGCTAAAGTCGCCGATAATCCCAGAAGATATACAAGAATCTCAAAGTAAAAAAATAAATCTAGCTCGAACATCGATTAGCACCGCTCGACAATTATTGTAGTTATCTGAAGCCAATCTATTTAAAAATAACTAAGTATCGTCACGGATGGGTAACGAATACAAGGTAGGATCACAGTGAAGGCGACAAGAGAGTTAATAACCCTGATGAAAGCGATCGTTTTTGAAACGCCCGGAAGCCCGTCCGTATTGAAACTGCAAGATATCCCAGCCCCTACTATACAAACAGAAACTGAAGTTTTGGTGCGGTTGCGAGCGGCGGGTATCAATCCGATAGATACTAAGTTGCGATCGCGCGGCACTTTTTACCCCGAAAAAACTCCTCATGTTTTGGGGTGCGACGGTGCTGGAGTCGTAGAGGCTGTCGGTGATGGTGTGCAAAGTTTCAAAGTGGGAGACGAGGTTTTTTTCTGCAATGGCGGTTTGGGTGGGTCGATCGGTACTTATGCTGAGTTTGCGGTTGTAGACCAACGCTTTCTCGCCATCAAGCCTGCTGCTTTAAGTTTTACTGAGGCGGCGGCGGCACCGTTAGTTTTAATTACAGCTTGGGAATCGCTGTACGATCGAGGGCGCTTGCAAGCCGGCCAGGTGTTATCAAAGAAGGTGCTGATTCAAGCTGGTGCCGGCGGTGTCGGCCACGTCGCGGTACAGTTGGCGAAATTACAGGGGGCAGAGGTTTGCACGACTGTTAGTTGTGAGGAAAAAGCCAATTTTGTCAAGCACCTAGGTGCAGATTCAGTTATTTTATACAAAAATACCAATGTTGTCGATGAGGTTTTGACTTGGACTCAAGGACAAGGAGTTGATTTGGCTTTCGATACAGTCGGGGGAGAAACTTTTTACCAAACTATTCCGGCTGTGAAGATTTATGGAGATTTGGTAACAATTTTGGAACCCGATCCAGCTTTGGGCAATTTGAAAACAGCGAGAATGCGGAATCTGAGAATTAGTCTGGAATTAATGTTAACACCGATGCTGGAAGGTTTGGTGGATGAACAGGAACAGCAGGCTCATATTTTGCAGAAGTGTGCTCGTTTGTGCGATCGCAACTTACTAAAAATTCACGTCAGCAAAACTTTCCCTCTCGAAGAAGCGCAAGCCGCTCACGAACTGTTAGAAACAGGATCAGTAACCGGTAAAATAGTGATTGAAATTGGGGGTTAAAAATGCGGATGGTTAAAATTGCGGGTTGAAGAATCGCTGGCGATTGGATAATTGCTGGCAATTTCAAGAGACTATGGGCGAATTTAAAAAGGGTGAAACCAAACATCCCATAATCATCGCAGGAGAGTTATAGCAATCCTTGCAGGAGTCGTAAAATTTTTACCCCACCCCAACCCTCCCCTTACCAAGGGGAGGGAGTAAGAAATTGACAAATGATTTAGGATTGCTATATACAGCGTATTCCAGGTTTATGAAATACACTGTATATCAAATCCGTTGGCATCGGAATGATTCATCTGTCTCTTCCGTTTCTCTGTATCCTCTGCGCCCTCTGCGGTTTAATCATTCCCATACAACCATAATTCATATTATTAGGCTGATGATTAAAAAGCTGGCAGCCTAAAAGATGTCAAATCGGTTCTATAAACAAGAGCGAAAACCGCATAGGAAAAATGCCACTGTCGATCGAGAAATTTGGGCGTCTACTGCTGAAGTTGACACGACGAAAGCCACGGCGCCGTGTCCTAATTTTGGATAACTAACGGCGATTCACTTGTAACCAAATTTCCAGCGTCACCAGCAGCCAAAGCTTCAGCCCATAGCGGGGAAAAACTTCCCCACGATAGTTTAGCCACTCGCGGATTAGTGTTTGATCGAGGTAAGGCGCGATCGCCGCATGACGATTCAGCAGCAACGATCGCGCTTGCCGCTGCCAATCCCTCAAAAACCACTGCTGCATTGACATTACCATCCCGCTTTTCGGACGATTGACAATGACATCGGGTAGCAAATCCGCCACAGCAGCCTTGAGAACCGCTTTTTCCTGCGCGCCCGAAAGCTTGTACTCTGGCGGAATTTGCAAACTCAGCGCCACCATCCGCTGATCGAATAGGGGCGATCGAGCTTTTAGTCCCGCCGCAGCCGTGAGATTATTCACCTTGGTCAAAATGTAATCGGCTCCTTTAAACTCAATGTTGAGCCGCATCAGCCGATTCAAAAAAGTCGTTTCTGTCTGTTGCAATTCCTCAGCAAAGACGGAAGGCGCATTCTTCACCTTTTCCCAAACCTCCGGCTTCAGCAAACGTGGCAAATCCACATAGCATTTTTGAAACGAAGTCAAGTAAGCTGCGATCGGATCTGGTTTACCCTGAATCGAACCATACAAACTGTTGAGTAACATCGGCTTATTTTTCGGCCCGCCAAAGCACGGATCGCCGCCTTCGCCATTCATTACCACGTCTGCGAATTGCTTTGCCGATCGCCCCAACAGCAAATTGGGAACCGTCAAGCCTTCCCCCACCGGATCATCCATCGCCGCCAGCGTTTCCGGCAGCAACTCCCAAATTTGCTGCGGCGAAACTTCCAAAACGTGGTGATCAGTGCCACAATGTGCTGCGACGATGTTGGCAAATTCAATCTCGCTGGGATATTGAGCGCCAAAGTGCATCGAAAAAGTGTGTACCGGGCGATCGTGCAGCCTCGCCGCGATCGCCGCGACGCAACTTGAGTCAATCCCGCCCGAAAGATATGCTGCGACTGGTTCTCCCGCTGGTAGCGCTTCCTGCACCAGTTGTTCCAAAAGCGATCGCACTTGTTGACTATGCCATTCCAAAGGGCGATCGGCGTTAGTAATTTGCTCCTGTGGCTGCCAGTATCTCTGCGCCTCAATATCCGGTAAGTACAGGTAGCTACCGGGTCGCAACTCTCGCACGGCTTCCCACAGCGTTTGTGCTCCGGGTACAAACGCACAGCACAAATAGTCGCGCAAAGCAACTAAATCAAGTTCTCGATCGTGATACGGATTGAGCGATCGCAGTCGAGGCGCGATCCAGCGAGTCGTTCCTGTACGGGTGTAATAGAGCGTTTTGGCTCCCACGCGATCGCGCCCCAGACACAAGGTTTGCTCGTCTCTATCCCACACGGCAAGGGCAAATTGTCCTGACAGCAAGCTCAGTGTTTTAGTACCGTACTGCTCCCACAGCCGCGCGACGATCGCCAAATCGGTCAATCCATCGGTATCAATCTGTTGTTTGAGCATTGGAGTGCGATCGAAGCAGCAGTCACCTACCAGCACAAATCGCTGATTGGGGCTGAAGGTGGGTTCAGTTCCGATTATGGCAAAACCGGGGGTTTCCCAAGTTGCAGCGTGCGATCGGGCTTCTGGGCCCCAAGCAATCACCCAATTCGGGTAGATAGACTTCTGAGTCTGCATTTTAAATTAGACATCTCCCATAATTATTGTGGAACAGGCATCTTGCCTGTTCAAAACAGGCTTTTCTGGAGATGACTATTACATTAAAAAACGTTTGAAAGGAGCTTATAAATCAGGCGAAAAATAGCTGTTCCCGCGATCGCACCCAAAGCACCCAACCATCCCACAAACAACACACCAGTGATCGGAGAATTTGGATAAATCGCAAGTGCCGCCGTCTGCAAAGCCGGGAAAAACCACAGCAAAGCCAGAGTACCTGCGCCAATAATCAACATTTCAGTTTGTTCGATCGCCCTGCGGTACTGGCCGTAAATCAGACCCGCCACAATCATCCCCAACAATCCGATACTCAAGCCTGGAGACGGCAGCAAACTCGTCAGGGCGATCGCCAGCAACCCCCCCTCAAAACCCGTAAACGCAGCCCCTCCCAAAACCTCCCAAATCGAAAAAGCCCCTCTCTGCGAAGGTTGCAGATTTCCCCGAGGAGTCACAGGAACAGGCACAGGAGGCGGCAAAGGAGGTGGTAGCTGCACAGGAGGTAGGGGGGGCGGAGTCAGCACAGCAGGCGGCTGCACGACCACCATAGGCTGTTGAGAATTGTATTTCAGAGCCGCTTCCACCTCCGCAGCAGATTGATAGCGCTGGCTGGGAGCCGGCAACAACATTCGATCGAGAACCTGAGTCAAACGCGAACTTACCTGCACCCGCGACTGCCAATTCCACTCATTTCTATAACTATCAAACAACTCCGTCGGCTGCAAACCGCTCAGCAAAGTAATGCAAGTCACAGCCAAAGCATAAAAATCCGTTGCCGGATAAACTTCTTGCCCGCTCATCTGTTCTGGCGGAGCATAACCCAAAGAATAAATACCAGTCGAAGCTTTTGCACTCCCAACACTTTGTGTTACTTGTTTAACAGCCCCAAAATCTAATAAATAAAGCCGACCGTTTTTCCCCCGCATAATATTAGCAGGTTTAATATCCCGGTGAATCGAACCGCGAGAGTGCACAAAATCGAGAACCTTCAAAATTTCCCGCAGCACCTCCACCGTCTGGGTCTCGGAAAACTTGCCTTTAACAGCTAGTTCATCCTCCAAATTTTCACCGTCAATAAATTCTTGAACCAGATAGAAAAACTGATCGTTTTTTCCCGGCTGCAAACTCGGAACAGTCAGCTCAAAAAACGCCAACAAACTCGGAATTTGGGAATGTTCGTTTCCCAGTTCTTCCAGCACCGCCGCTTCTCGTTCAAACAGAGTTTGAGCGATTTTTAGCTGGGGCGGAGTTAGATTTACCGACGGCTGCAAAAGTTTAGCAACGCACTGCCGCATCGCCGGAGTATAGCGGTCTCTGGCTAAAAACGCCGCCCCAAAACCGCCTTGACCCAACAACCTCACGGGCAAATAGCGACCGCTCAAAATCAGGGGCATCCCGCAAGTCGTGCAAAACTTTTGCTGCACGGTTTTCAGCAGCGAACTGTCATCGAGGTCGGGAAAATAGTTTTGAGGGCGCGGGCAGCCCGGTCGGGTGCAGTAAACTTCCATTTTTGTTTGCTAAGAAGAGGGAAGAAGGAAGAGGGAAGAAGGAAAAGGGAAGAAGGAAAAGGGAAGAAGGAAGAAAAAGTGATGGTTAAACCAGATTTCGATTTTTCAACTAACCGCGAACTGCTAACTGCCAGCGACCTAAGAGATTAACTTCCCGCCGAGTTGGGAGTTCCTATTTCTATAAATCCCAAATCGAGGGCCGGAGGTTCTTTCTTCTCCGGGATGGTCGAATAAGTAGCAAACTGGGGCAAAATTTCATTGCTGAAAGCCTCTGCAGCTTTAGAACGGTAGCGGTTGGGGTTGCAAATCAGGGACAAAATGCGAGTTACCAAAACTTCATCCATTTGAGATTTGTGCAAAACGCCCATAAGCAGCTCTTTTTCGATCGCCGAAACCGACACAAAAGCAGCACCCAGCCCTGACTGAACGGCATTTTTAATAGCTTCGATCGAATTTAGTTCCATCTCGATTTTCAAGCGGCGCGTGTCAATGCCGCAGCGAGTCAGTACCTGATCGATTACTTTGCGGATAGTAGACTGCGAATCGAGGGATATAAACTGCAATTTGTAAAGGTCTTCTTTTTGGATACTTTCTTGTTGTACCATCGGGTGAGATGGAGGGAGAATCAGAGCCAGTTCGTCCTCAGCGTAAGGAACAATTTCTAAAGCTTCTACAAGTTCGGTAGGAATTTCTCCGCCAACAATTGCCAAATCGATTTGCCCGTTGGCCACACTCCACGCCGTGCGGCGAGTCGAGTGAACGTGAAGCTGTACTGCTACATCCGGGTACTTCTGCCGAAACATTCCGATCATCCGGGGCAGCAAATAGGTTCCTGTTGTTTGAGAAGCGCCGACGATCAAAGTACCGCCTTGGAGATTTTGCAAGTCTTCCAGAGCTCGACAAGTTTCCTGGCAAAGCGATAAAATTTTCTCGCCGTAACTCAGCAGCAGGTGTCCGGCTTCGGTCAGTTGCGCCCGCCGCCCCCCCCGGTCAAACAGCGGCACGTCCAACTGTCTCTCTAAGTTTTGCACCTGCAAGCTAACTGCTGGCTGGGATACATAGAGGCTGTCCGCGGCGCGTTTGAAGCTTCCTTCAGAGGCGATCGCCTTGAGAATGCGTAACTGGTCTAAAGTGAAAGGAAGGTCAGACATATATCTAAATTGTCAGTTGTCAGTTGTCAGTTGTCAGTTGACGGTTGACGGTTGACTGTAGGCAGCGAACAGCAAACAGCGAACAGTCAACAGCGAACAGTCAACAGCGAACAGCGAACAGTCAACAGTCAACAGCGAACAGTGAACAGTTAACTGACTGATAACCGCTGAATGCTCCCATAGATACTTTGTGACACAAATTGGCCGAGAATCAATAACTTTTCTTAATATTTGCAATGACGATCGACTTGGCGCTCGACTCCCACTTAGTTATTCTGGGCCTGTTACTGGTTTTTGCGATCGCCCACAGCGGTTTAGCAGCCCTCCGGCCCAAAGGTGAAAAGCTGATCGGGCCGAGACTTTACCGCGTTTTGTTTGCCCTTGTCAGTTTGCCGCTAGCCGTCATTCTGGTTGTCTACTTTTTCAACCACCGCTACGACGGCGTACAACTTTGGCAAGTACAGGGAGTACCCGGAGTTAAACCCGCCGTTTGGATACTTTCGGCAATTTCCTTTCTGTTTCTGTACCCAGCAACTTTCAACCTCCTAGAAATTGCCGCCGTCCAAAAGCCCCAAGTTCACCTCTACGAAACGGGCATCATTCGCATCACCCGTCACCCGCAAATGGTGGGACAGGTGATTTGGTGCGTGGCCCACACCCTGTGGATTGGCACTAGCTTTACCCTCGTCACTTCCATCGGTTTGGTACTTCACCACCTGTTTGGAGTGTGGCACGGCGACAGGCGACTTCAGGCTCGCTTTGGACAATCCTTTGAAATCATCAAATCTCGAACCTCAATAATTCCATTTTTGGCAATCCTACAAAAGCGTCAAACCCTTGATTTGCTTGAGTTCCTCCGCCCTTCCTACGTAGGTGTAGTCATTTTTACTGGTTTGCTTTGGGAAATTCATCCTTTTTTGATGCGTGTCACTAGGAACATATACTGGTAGCATGATCCCTAGGATAGAAAAAAATTATTAAATTTTGAGGGCTCATGGTGTTGTCGGTTAGCGAACGCACTTTTGCACAAGAGGTGTTTCAAGCCTCTACCCCCGTTTTAGTTCACTTTTCGGCTCCTTGGTGCGGTTTGTGCCGCGCGATCGACCCCACGCTTAAGACTTTTGAAGCACAGTGGGCAGAAAAAGTCAAGCTCGTAGGGGTGAATGCTGATCAATGTTTCAAGTTAGCCCACACTTATCGGCTGACAAGTCTGCCCACGCTGATTTTGTTTGAGGGCGATAAAGTTCGATTTAGATTGGAAGACTACCAAGGACGCGAGGAACTGCGGCGGACTCTGGATTCCTGGATGCTCGCGGCTCACGTAGCTTCCCCATCTCAACGGCTGCAACTTCAGGAAGTCGCCAACAGGTAAGGGTTCCAAGGCATTCGGCTTTTGTTTAGAAGGCCTTCGGCTTTTATGTCGGAAGCAGAAGGCATTCCCCATTTGTCCATCAACCATCCCACACAAAAATAAATCTCGCCGTCTTGAAGGTACAGGACTGTGAGATTTGTCGTAGAGTTTCCGTTTGCACCGGAATAATTTTCGGCGTGCAAGTGCGATCGTCTCACTCGTGATGAAAAAAGTAGTGCGATCGTCTCGCTCGCGATCGCACTCGGCTATAGCAATACTTAAAGAATTGGATCAAGTATTTTGGCCCAGTCGCGCAGGCGTGTGTCACAATTGTTTACAGTTTTGGCAATATCTAGTAGAAACTTTAAACTACCTATCAGTCATGGAACTGCTTTATCAATACGCTTGGCTGATTCCAGTCCTGCCACTGGCAGGCGCAATGCTAGTAGGTCTAGGCTTAATCACCTTTAACCAGGCAACCAACAAACTCCGACAAGCGAATGCGATATTAATCGTCTCCGCGCTCGGAGGGTCAATGGTACTCTCCTTCGCATTGCTGTGGAGTCAACTACAGGGCCACGCACCCTACACCCGCACTATTCAGTGGGCTTCTGCTGGCGACTTCTCGCTGAATATGGGCTATATTATCGACCCCCTGACGGCGGTAATGCTGGCGATCGTCACTACGGTCGCCTTTTTGGTGATGATTTACACCGACGGCTACATGGCTCACGATGACGGGTACGTGCGCTTTTACGCCTACCTGAGCATCTTCAGCGCGTCAATGTTGGGTCTGGTAATCAGCCCGAACATCGTTCAGATTTACATTTTTTGGGAACTCGTAGGTATGTGTTCGTACCTGCTAGTCGGATTTTGGTACGATCGCAAACCCGCAGCAGACGCTTGCCAAAAAGCCTTCGTCACCAACCGCGTCGGCGACTTCGGCCTACTGCTGGGCATCCTCGGCATTTACTGGGCCACCGGCAGCTTTGAATTTGAGGTGATGGGCGAACGCCTGCACTCCTTAGTCGAATCCGGGGCCCTTAGCGCGACTCTGGCGACAATCTTCGGCGTCCTCATATTTTTGGGGCCAGCAGCCAAATCTGCTCAATTCCCCCTCCACGTCTGGCTCCCAGACGCAATGGAAGGCCCGACACCGATTTCGGCCTTAATCCACGCCGCGACAATGGTAGCCGCCGGCGTATTCCTGATCGCTCGGATGTACCCGGTGTTTGAAGGACTGCCGGCCGTCATGAATTTGATTGCCTGTACTGGATGTTTTACGGCATTTATGGGTGCTTCGATCGCGATTACCCAAAATGACATCAAAAAAGGCTTAGCCTACTCCACCATCTCCCAACTCGGCTACATGGTGATGGCAATGGGCGTCGGCGCTTACAGTGCCGGACTTTTCCACTTGATGACACACGCTTACTTCAAAGCAATGCTGTTCCTGTGCTCGGGTTCAGTCATTCACGGTATGGAAGATGTCGTCGGCCACAACCCGGCTCTGGCTCAAGATATGCGAGTCATGGGCGGTTTGCGGAAATATATGCCGATTACCGCTTCTTGCTTTTTGATCGGCAATTTAGCAATCTGCGGAATTCCGCCGTTTGCTGGTTTTTGGTCAAAAGACGAAATCCTCGCCAGCGCCTTCGCAGCAAATCCCGCTCTGTGGGCTGTTAGCTGGTTGACGGCCGGGATGACCGCGTTTTATATGTTCCGGATGTATTTCAGCACCTTTGAGGGCGAATTCCGGGGCAATGACAGCGCCATCAAACAACAACTTCTGCAACCCGGTCTCGTTTTTGGCCCCGGAGCGATGAACGTTAAGGAATTGGCATCAACTGGCGACAGTCACGATGAGCACGACCATTTGCCTCACGAATCTCCTCTGACAATGGCTCTGCCGCTAGTGTTGCTGGCAGTACCTTCTGTGTTTATCGGTTTTCTCGGTACGCCGTTTGCTAATTATTTCGAGCAGTTTGTTCGCGCTCCAGGCGAGTCTCTCGAAGAAGTTTTGGAACACGCTGCTGAGTTCAATTTGACGGAATTTTTGATTATGGGGGGAAGCTCTGTAGGTATTGCTTTGCTGGGCATTACTTTGGCTTCTCTGATGTATTTGAGCCGGAAAATTGACGCAAGTGCGATCGCCCAAAAAATCAAACCGCTTTACGAGTTCTCCCTCAACAAGTGGTATCTCGACGATATCAACGAATTTCTCTTTGTCAAAGGCAGCCGCCGTTTAGCGCGGCAAGTCATGGAAGTGGATTTGCGAGTCGTCGATGGTGTGGTTAATTTGACAGGTTTTCTCGCCCTGGTTAGCGGCGAAGGATTGAAATACATTGAGAACGGTCGCGCTCAATTTTATGCCCTGATTGTGTTTGTCGCAGTTCTGGGTTTTGCGATCGTTTCGGGAGTCAGTTAAATCTGTAGGGAAATGGCATTGTCTATTAGTGTCAACCCACAGGTAAAACCGATAGTCCGACAGTCCGACAGGGAATGAATTCCCTGTCTCAAAGCTAAAGTCCTCTTAAGAGGACTGAAGAAGTCCTTAAACCTCTTATTGTGGAACAGGCATCTTGCCTGTTCAAGGCTGGCTTTTTTGGAGATATCTATTAGTCCTATTCAGAGGACTTTCGCTATTAGCCAGGGGTTTCAACCCCTGGCGGACTCGCCCAATTGCAGATCGTCGGCTTAAGTTGACACCAATGGGCAATGCCATTTCCCACCAGAAGATATTTTAAGAACGGGTATTAGCTCAAGAACTCACAATTGACAATTAGCAAATAGAAATAAATCTTTGATTAAACTTAACTGTTGCGATCGCATAAATTGTCCAAATAAGAGCAAAAAAAAATGTTCCGTCTAAAGAAAGTATAAAATTTAGGCTAAAATAGCCAAAATGTGTTTAAACCTAATAACTGACGGCTTATTTTAAAACGCAATGGATACAGCTAACTTTCCCTGGTTAACAACAACAATTCTGTTTCCCATTGCTGCGTCCTTGCTGATTCCTTTAATTCCCGATAAGGATGGCAAGACGGTGCGGTGGTATGCCCTAATTGTGGGTTTAATCGATTTTGCCCTACTTGTTTACGCTTTTTACACTCAGTACGACTTCAGCAATCCAGATTTGCAACTGGTAGAAAGCTATACTTGGGTGCAGCAACTCGATTTGAATTGGTCGGTGGGTGCTGACGGTTTATCGATGCCGCTGATTTTGCTGACTGGTTTTATTACTACTCTGGCTACTTTAGCTGCTTGGCCGGTCACATTTAAACCGAAGCTATTTTACTTTTTGATGCTGACAATGTACGGCGGCCAAATCGCAGTTTTTGCCGTGCAGGATATGTTGCTGTTTTTCCTAGTTTGGGAACTGGAATTAGTCCCGATTTACCTGATTTTGTCAATCTGGGGCGGCAAGAAGCGCCTCTACGCAGCAACTAAGTTTATCCTTTACACCGCAGGCGGTTCGCTATTTATTTTGCTGGGCGCGCTGACGATGGCGTTTTACGGCGATACGGTGACTTTCGATATGCGGGCGATCGCAGCTAAAGATTATGCCCCCACTGTAGAATTGCTCCTGTATACAGGTTTCTTAATAGCTTACGGCGTCAAACTGCCGATTTTTCCGCTGCACACTTGGCTCCCTGACGCTCACGGCGAAGCAACCGCACCCGCCCATATGTTGCTAGCAGGAATTCTGCTAAAAATGGGCGGCTATGCTTTACTGCGGATGAATGCGGGAATGCTCCCCGATGCTCACGCTACCTTCGCACCCATCTTGGTAATTTTGGGTGTGGTTAACATTGTTTACGCGGCCTTAACTTCTTTTGCTCAGCGCAATCTGAAGCGGAAAATTGCTTATTCTTCGATTTCGCACATGGGGTTTGTGCTGATTGGGATAGCTTCGTTTACGGATTTGGGAACTAGCGGTGCAATGCTGCAAATGGTTTCCCACGGTTTAATCGGGGCGAGTTTGTTCTTTATGGTGGGTTGCACTTACGATCGCACTCACACGCTCATGCTCGATGAAATGGGCGGTGTCGGGCAGAAAATGCGTAAGGTTTTTGCCATGTGGACTGCTTGTTCTATGGCTTCTTTGGCTTTGCCGGGAATGAGCGGTTTTGTAGCAGAATTGATGGTGTTTGTAGGTTTTGCAACCAGCGATGCTTACAATCCAGTCTTTAAGGTTTGCGTGGTATTTCTAGCTGCTGTCGGGGTGATTTTGACTCCGATTTACCTGCTGTCGATGCTGCGCGAGATTTTCTACGGGCCTGAGAATAAGGAATTGTCGGAGCACGAGGAATTGGTGGATGCGGAACCGCGAGAAGTGTTTATTATTGCGGCTCTGTTAGTGCCGATTATTGGCATTGGTTTGTATCCGAAAATTCTGACTCAGGTTTACGATGCGACTACTGTACAGTTGACTGCAAAGTTGCGCGATTCTGTGCCGTCGCTTGTGGCTAAGGCTGCTGCGGATAAAACTTTGTCTCTGCGTGCTCCGGCGATCGAGCCGAGCAAGTTGTGATTTAAACTGGATTTAGGAATAAAACCCCCCAATCACATTTTTAAACCGGTTTGGGGGTTTTCTATTTTTTTTTCGAGCGAGCTTCTAGGATGCTTATTTGCATAGAAAAGCTTGTGGTCAAAAAAGTAAACTCACCTATTACTGATATGGTTCAAAGAATTGTTGCAATTGGGGGTGGAGGATTTCTGATGGAGCAAGATAATCCTCTGCTAGATCAATACTTTCTGCAAAAAACAGAGAAATCCAACCCAAAAGTTTGTTTCATTCCAACTGCAACCGGCGATTCGGAAGCATTTTTATCATGCTTCTACTCAACGTTTGCTAAATACCGATGCGAACCCTCACACCTTGCCTTTTTTCGGAAGCCAGGAACACGGTCAATTCCACTTAATGAAATTGAGCAATATCTGTTGAATCAGGATGCAATTTATGTCGGTGGTGGCAACACTCGCGCTATGCTTGCTGTATGGCAGGAGTGGAATCTACAGGCGATTTTGAAAAAGGTATGGCATTCAGGCATCTTGCTGGGAGGAATGAGTGCTGGAGCATTGTGCTGGTTTGACTATGGCGGAAGTGACTCAACTTGGATTAATAAGCTCAGTCCACTTCGAGGCTTAGGGTTTCTCAGTGGGAGTTGTACACCACACTATGATAGTGAACTCAATCGAAGACCAGATTTGCATCAACTCCTAAAAAGTGGCGAAATTCCTTCTGGAATAGGAATTGATGATGGAGTAGCGATACTTTTCGAGGGGCAAGAAGTTATCGAAGTTGTTTCCTCCAGAGCAACAGCGAAAGCTTACCGAGTCAGTTTAGAGAATGGTCAAGTTGTTGAACAGGAGTTGATGGCAAGATATCTTGGATGACAGTGGCACAACAATTGTGTTGGAGCAGACTGGCATAGTTGGTCGGTCCTTGAGATCTAAAATTGAATTGGTTGACTCGAAACCCATATATACAGATTCTAAGGGTGAGATTTTGGGATTTGGTCGATCGTCCTTTTAGTTTCTAGCGTTTTCTGCGGAGAGTGCGATCTTCAGAAAGGGCGATCTAGCTGAGTAAGTGAGCTATCCTATCCATAATAGGATCAAAAGTTACAAAAAAGGGCAAATGTATGCAAACAATCCTTTTGAGTCGTGAAGAAGTCGCGCGTCGTGCGAAACATTTGTATGAGAGCACCATCCGCCAAAAAATTGAAATAGAAGAGAATATTGGCAAGATGGTCATCATTGACATTGAAACAGGTGACTATGAAGTTGATAAAACTGGGCTAAAAGCCGCACATAGTCTGAGGGCAAAGCATCTGTATGCTCGACTTTTTGGCATTCGTATTGGTTACAATGTGGCTGCCTCGTTTGGTGGTGTAATGGAGCGTGTCAACAAGTGATTTCTGGTATCATATTCATATTGATCGGATATATAGCTATTAGAGATTGCTCATGAAGATTAAAGCGATTATCTGGCAAGAAGATGGCGTATGGTGTGGCTCAGTTCCAGCACTTCCAGGTTGTCACACATGGGGAGAGAGTTATGAACAGTTGTTAGAGATGCTTGAAGATGCTGTTCAGGGTTGGCTGGAAGTCGCCAGCCAACAAAATGAACTTGCACCCGATAAACAGTTAATTGAGTTATCTCTATGAAATCTGTTTCTGGCAAAGCACTCTGTAAAATTGTTGAGCGATATGGTTGGGAGCTAAAAAGAATCACTGGTAGCCATCATATCTACGCAAAAGAGGAGGTTGCAGTTATTCTCTCTATTCCTGTACATAGCAATAGAGACTTACCTACTGGAACCTTAAGAAGTCTTCTCAAGGATGCTGGGATTACGGAGGAAGATTTGCAATAACAGCCTTCCATTCAATACGATCGCCCTTTTAGTCTTTACCCTTAATTGTTATTGTTTCTATACTTGCTAGAATAGAAGCGAATACTAAACAAACTGCAACTCATGCTAAAAACCATCGCAGGCATTTATCAGAATGGGCAGATTCAGCTAGCCTCGCTACCGCAAGATGTTAGCGATCGCTCTCAAGTTCTCGTCACCTTTCTCGATCCAAACAAAATCGATCCAATTAAACTGCGCCAATTGATCGATCAATTGGAAACAATTGCAGGTATTCAGCAAGGCTTCGAGGAACTTAACGCCGGACAGACTCGTCCCATCGAAAATTTTGTCCTAGAAATGCAGCAGAAATATGACATTTCAGGTTGAAATTACGTCGATTGCATCTTCTGAGATTGAGCAAACCTACCGCTGGTATCGGGAGCGAAATCCCGATTTTGCCGATCGCTGGTTTCGAGGCTTGATGAATGAAATCGCAACACTCCAAGAAAAACCTCGGCGCTGTAGTCTAGCAATTGAAAGCGAGATTTTTCCTGAAGAAGTTCGACAGTTGCTTTATGGTAAATCTAAAAACATTTACCGAGTCTTGTTTGCGATTCGAGATACTACGGTTTATGTGTTGTACGTCCGCCATAGTGCTCGATCGCCCTTAACCGCAGATGACTTGGATGAACTAGAAGGTGGAGTTGAGAATTTTTAGGAACAGATCGTGCCTCGATCGCAAAACCCAATACTTCAAAATTACCAGATTTGTCGATCGCCCTTTTAGTTTCTAGCGTTATTGTTCTGCGAAGATTGCTATTTTTGGCAAGGACGATCGCACTTTCGCAATTTGTGATTCACTCAACTTGCCAGAAAGAAGCGATAATAGATAAGATGCCATTTTGATTCTAAGAGTGTGCTAGCCATGACTGAGTTACTGGAGCGCGTGATCGCTAAGTTGAAAACCTTGCCTGCAAGTGAGCAAGATGCGATCGCCTCAATGATTTTGGAAGAACTTCAAGACGATCTAAGATGGGAGCGAGCATTTGCGAGTTCTCCCGATGCTCTTGCCAAACTTGCAGCGAATGCAATGGCTGAGTATCGCGCAGGTAAAACCCAAGAACTCGATCCAGAAACATTGTGAAGTCGCGTACTACAGCCGAATTTCGTAAATCTTTTGCTAATCTGCCAAAACAAGTTCAAGATCAGACACGCGAGGCATATCGCCAGTTCCAGGAAAACCCAAGTTATCCAAGTCTGCGTTTCAAAAAAGTGCATCCAGAGTTACCAATTTACTCTGCTCGAATCAGCAACAACTATCGAGCCGTTGGTCAGTTGGATGGAGATACTGTGATTTGGTTTTGGGTTGGTTCACACGCAGAGTACGACAGGTTGCTATCTCAGTTATAATGGTTATTTCATCTACTTTAGTTTAACTTTATGAGAACGTTCACTGCGGTTGTTGAGAAAGACCATGAAACTGCTTTTGAGCTTTATACTGAGGCCTTTGTATGTTGAACGTGACAGTTGACGAAATTCAGCGCGATCCTTCAAAGTATCTGCGTCAAGTGGAAGCAGGTGCAACTTTTGTTATCCTGCTTGCAGATAAGCCGATCGCCGAACTCAGACCTATTTCTAGCAGCAAGCAATTACGACCATTCGGTTTGTGTGCAGGCGAGTTTACCGTTCCAGATGATTTCGACGCTCCTTTGCCGGAAGATATCCTCAGTGCATTTGAAGGTAAATGAAGATTCTGCTAGATACGCACATCTTTTTATGGTTCATCAGTGGTGACAGTTATCAACAGATGTTCGAGATGCAATTCGCGATCCAGATAATGAGGTATATTTGAGTGCAGTTTCAGTCTGGGAAGCAATTGTCAAGTACCAGTTGGGTAAGTTACCTCTGCCGGAGCATCCCGAAACATATTTACCCAAACAGCGCGATCTTCATCAACTTGTCAGTCTTGCTCTTGATGAAAGTAGTGTAGCTCAACTGGCTAAACTGCCACCATTACATCGCGATCCATTTGACAGAATGCTTATCTGTCAAGCTTTACAGAATGGTATGACTATTGCGACAGTAGATGGGGCAATTCGTGCCTACTCGATCAGCGTTATGTAGTAGTTCACGCTTATTTGCCATCGCACAACTTCATGGCGCCATTCGCGATAGCAATACCCAATACTTGAAAATTACCAGTAGGTCGATCGCCCTTCAATTCGGTATTGCGTTAGCGAAGCCCTCGAAGAGGATCGCTCTCTGAGTTTCTAGCATTAAGTTTATTGGTGGGTGTTCTGCATCAAGTTGGATGGAGACATTTTTAGGGAGCATCCCATTAAGGAAGTAAGTATTTATACTTAGTTTAGAAACAGGTAAAATGTTAAAAAATCACACCTCAAG